>JAMLJH010000002.1:1500000-1679469 GCA_023953615.1 Verrucomicrobiia bacterium
ATCTTGTTAAGCGAAAGCGCTCAGCCACTCGACCGCTTGAACGCCTTGCGCACCATCCTGTCCGACTATTTCGGCACCACGGTCCAACAGGGCAATTTCATGGCTTACCTGCCGTTGCCAAATCCACCCGCGCTCTTCGATGCCAATGGCAATCCGATTGTGCCACCACCAACGCTGGACCCGCTTGACTTGATCAACTCACTCAAAACCTTCGATCCAGAAACCGCCCATCCTGGTTCGCTCTGGGATCTGGGTGAGAGTTTCGTCTTCCTCAACCTTGACGGACAACTGCTCGACATCCCGATCGGCAACGCCAAACTGACCGCCGTAGGCCCGAATCCCGACACCGGTGCGTCCGCCATGTTTGCGGGCAACCTGCAGTTGGCCAGCAACAGTTGGGCGGCGCAGGTATTCGGCGTGAACGTGGATTTGGTGGCGCACATTGTCGGGCAGGCCCGCCCCAACCGCCGCCCGCTGGCGACCGCTTTCGCAGATTTGCAATCGCTTGACACTTTCGGTCCCGCACCGAATCCAGCCGTGGTGGCCGCGGCCATTAACGATCTGGCAAGCCAGTTGGTGGAGGTGGTCGCTCAAGACCTGCCGGCGGTGGAACTGACAGCCAGCGTGAATACCCTGACGCCACCGGGTAATTGGGGTTGGGCGAATAAAATTGTGCCGCAAGGCGCTTTGTCCCTGACGGCTTATACGCCGGAATTTGTGAGCGAATTACCACCCGTGCCCACCGATCAGCAACGGCTTCAGAAAACCGGCGGTATTGCGATCGCGGGTAATTTCAAACTCGGCAACCTGATCACCACCGAGGCGCAGATGCTCGTCACCCCACCCATCCCTGGTCGCCCTCGGCCGCAACTGACTGCCCATCTGACCGGTCAGGCCGTTAATCTGCCGGCGCCCTTCAATAATTTGTTGGCTAACGCTGCGCTCACCTTCGATAGCGAGGCGTCCAATTATGTCGTTGCCTCCGGCGCGTTGTCCGGCAGCGTTGCGATCACTTTACCGAACGGTTGGTCGGTCACCATACCGACCGGAGCCACGGTGGGGATTACGAATCACCAAGCCACCTTCCACTTCACCAGCGGCGGGGCCAGCGCCACGGTGACGGCAAACTACGCGAACCCGCTGAACCCGATATTCTCTTTCGAGGGCACGCTGGAATTCAATCCTTTCGGAACGGGCGTCATCGGCATCGTGCCCCAGCCAGGCACCGGGTCCAAACTCCTGGTGACCTTGAACGGAAACACGGGCCTGCTCAGCAATGCGCGGGTAGTGCTCAATGGACTCTTCGGCGGGGCCAGCGCCAACCTTCCCACCCTCACGGTGGATCAA
Organism: Verrucomicrobiia bacterium; assembly: GCA_023953615.1. Classification (NCBI taxonomy): domain Bacteria; kingdom Pseudomonadati; phylum Verrucomicrobiota; class Verrucomicrobiia; species Verrucomicrobiia bacterium. Next base: position 1,501,348 of record JAMLJH010000002.1, read on the forward strand.
GCTCTGAATTTTGCCTCCACCGCCATCGCCGCTCCCATCAGCAATCACACGCTATTCGACTTCAGCGTCACGAACCTTGTCTTGCAGGTGCAACGCGTCAACGGAGTCTTATCCGTCCAACAGATTGCCTTCCAATCGCCGCTGCCAATCGGTTTTAATTCCGGCATGTTCTCCGTCAGTGGCGGCGCGTTTGCCGCCAACAACGTTGCCACGCTTCCGGTAACAACTCTGCCCTCCCTCAACCTGGGCCGCTTTGCGATTGTCAACAACGGGGGAACCCCCACGCTGACGGCTAGCGGATTGAGTCTGCCGGCGCCGCAATTTACTTGTGCGGATTTGGGGATGAATTTGCCTCTCCCAGGGGGGGCGCTGGTGATTCCACCCAACGGCGCACTAACCCGCAACGGACTTTCCGCTTCGACCTTGGCGTTGAATTTCGGCGCCCTGAACGGATTTTCACTCAGCGGAGCCACCTGCGATCTCGTGAAGTCCGGGGCGTCAATGAATCTGCAAAACTTCCAAGCCAATTTAGCGGTCCCCGGTTTCACCGCTGCGCCCGTAGCGCTGAACGGCACGATACCGGCCAGCGGCGCGATCAGTTTCACGGGCGCGGGCATTCCGCAATTGAGCAGCGGCAAGATCATCATCAAGGGACCCAACGGCGCCGCGCTCACATCCACACTCAGCAGCACTGCCGGACTGGTTTTCACTGCGGGTTATTGGGACGTCACCGGCATTTGCAAATCCGCCCTGATTCTAGCCAACCCGATTAACCTGTCGGTGCCGGCAAACACAATGGCGGATCACACCTTTGCCACCTTTACGGCCGCACCCAATCTCCGCGGTTTCGCCTTGGGCGACTCCACCCTTGCGTTTAAGCGGGTCAGCGGCGCCACGCAATTGCAGGTCAGCGCCGGTAATCTACCATTGCCCGACGGCCCCACGCTGATCAACTTCAACGGCACGATTTCGTCCGCCGGCACAGTGTCTTTGAACACCGCGTTCAACGGCCGGTTTTACAATTTCCCCGTGAGCGCCAACTTTGCCTTGGCAAACAACACCACGCCCTGGGTTACCATCATGAATAATTCCCAACCTCGAGCCTGGTGGCGAATGAACGAGGCCAGCGGGCTTAGCCTGGCCAACGCCTCCAGTTCCGGCAGCACGCACAATGGCAGCACCACGAGCACGACCACGCGTCCCCAACTGCAACAACCTTCCGGTTTCCAGGATGGCAACGGCAGCGTTAATTCGATGCGCTTCGACGGCACCGACGATTTTTACAATGTGCCGAACCACGCCAATCTCCAGGGTGGAAACGCCATGTCGGTCGCCTGCTGGTTCCAAGTAAATCAATTCACGCCGGGCAAGTCCTGGCACACGCTCCTGGCCAAGGGCGACGATTCCTGGCGCGTGGCCCAAGACAACCAGAACCACTGGCTCAGCTTCGACACCACCGATACCGGCGGCGGTTATCATGTGCTTAGCGCTGCGAGCATTCCTGTGAATGACGGTCAATGGCATCACGTCGTTGCCACTTTCGACGGTCACACCAAGCGCATCTATGTGGATGGAGTGCTGCAGAATTCCGCAACCTGGGACGCGACCATCAAAGCCAGTAGCTACCCGGTCGGCATCGGCCACAATCCTCAGGTGGCCGGACGCAACTGGAACGGGGGGCTGGATGAAGCCGCCTTCTGGAATCGCGCTCTCAGCCCGGCAGAAATTCACGCCATGTATGAGCGCGGCAACGGATTACGGCTGACGCTCAGCGGCACGGCTAATCTGCGGACGACCGCTCCCGCCTTCCAGCCTGCCTTCAGTGGGAGTGTTAATGCGCACGGAGAATTTGAATTCTCCACCCACCTCAACAACGCCACCCTGCTCGGTTTTGGCTTTACCGATCTGGATCTCATTTTCGAGCGTCGCTTGTTGCCGAACAACACCGCCACCCTGACGGCGGCCGCCACCCTGCAAATACCCGCCGCTCCTCCCGACAGCATCCCGTTCCCGGTATTGGACATCGCCCCACGGTTTGACGCTACGTTCACATCAACCGTAATCGCCAATAGTGTGACGCTGACGGCTTCGAACGTAATGGCGAAAATTTACGGTTATCAACCCAAGTCTCCCGGCTACACACTCCAACTTTCCGGAAACTTGGGGAGCACCAAAGACTTGATCTTGTCCGACTTCAAATTCGGTCCGTTTGGTAACAGCGAGCTTACGGATATCAACCTGAACCCGCCGACCGGGACCATCACCAGTGATGGCTTGTTGGCCGTGGGCCCGTTTAACCAACTTCTAAAACTGCGCAATCAGACGGCCAACAACGCCACCATCGCCTTTTACGAAGGTGGCTTGGTGGTAAATGCGCCGTTTCAGTTGAAAACCACCATCAACGGAACCACGCGAGACTGGGGAACGATCACCTTCAGTGGATTGATTGAGCCTTCGGGCAAATATGATCTTACGGGCAGCGGCAGCATCGGCATCGGCAATAATCCGCGCTTTACGACCACTAGTTTCAACCTGCGATTTCGGTCGCCTGACTTTAATACTTGGACGGTGGCGCCTGCCAACGGCATCCCCAAACCCAAATTTTCTTACGGTGCGGTTAATCCAGAGGTCGAAAACTTTGGCATTCATGCCGACGGTTTCAGCTTTTTGGCCAAGCTTAGCGGCGCCCAAGATTGGCAAAACCGCTCCCCGCTACCGATTCGAGACTACCTTTTCTGGGTCTTGCACTTCGAATTTGACTTTAATGCCGACAGACTCGACGGAAATATCAGCGCCGAAACCGATTGGAAATGGCAAGGTATCTACCCACCGAGCGGTTTTCCACCTCATGTGACTTACGGCCCGGAACACACCGTCAAACTCCGAGGCAAGGTGGGTACCGATGGTAAACTCTTCATCGACGGAGCGGCGATTGTCAGCGGTACTTGGCCGGTGGATTTGGGGGGCTTCGATCCGCTCGGTGGCTGGAACCAGGATGGATGGAGCGTGTTTAACTTCGATGGGACGTCGGACTTTAATTTCCCTCAGGCCCCCGGCAGAGCGCGGTTGTGGTGAACCCGTAATCCGTAATGTTTACGATTAAGTACGTAATCGCAGTGATTGCGTGGCCAGGCACGACCTGCTTAAAATGGTTTCCAGATGGAGCTAATCCCACGGCATGGAACTTGATCCGACATTGGATTTGAAGCTGGCAGACTCGGCGACAACGCCAGTTGCTCCGTCGCCGACACCGGTGTCGGCGCCCCGGACGTGGTGGCGTCCCCTGCTCCGCCATCTGTTCACCGGCGTACTGATTCTGGGCTTGAGCTACGGCACCTTCCAATTCGTCACCCATTATCTATTGCAGGTGATCGAAGTGGTTGGGGTCAGCATGACGCCCACCCTGCAAAGTTCTCATCGCTACATGATGAACCGCTGGATCTTTCACTTCCGCGATCCGCGCCCCACCGACATCGTTGTGCTGCGGGATCCGTCAGACAATGGCTACGCGGTAAAACGGATTGTCGCTCAACAAGGGGATACGGTCTATGTGGCGGACGGACACCTATTCGTGAACGGCAAATTGCTGGACGAGCCTTATCTACCGGAAAAGACCCCGACGTATCCCGGACCACAGGTGCGGGAGCAAATGTGGATCTGCGGTATCAATCAGTACTTCGTGCTTGGCGACAACCGCAACAACAGCGCCGACAGCCGGATCTATGGCGCGGTGCCGCGCGAAAACATCCTCGGACTGGTCACGCCTTGAAGCGGTTGCACAGCGCGACTCAATGCGCCAGCGTGATTCGACCGTCGGCCTGCATCTGAGCGACAACGTCGAAGACGTCTCGTTGAAGGCAAAATTCCACGTCCGCACGCAAGTCCGGCTGTCCAAGCAAACGCGATCCATTTTGCGAATGGGCGACCACCTCCAATAATTGATCCGCCGCTTGTCGGTAGGCCGACTCGACCAACTGCGCGGCATCGCTCCACCCGTTGCGCTTCAGCGTCGGCTCGAGTCGTTTCAGCAACGCGCCGGCGCCCAGAACATCCTCCAGCGCGCAGTTCGCTCCGGTCCCCGCGCAAACCAAAAGCAACCGCTGCGGTTTCACCCGCTCCAGCCAGCGCGCGGTGGCGCGCAAGTTGAGCAACCCGGCCGCCAGTATGGATTCCGCACCGACGCAAGCGCGCAACGCCCGGGTGCCGTTCGTCGTCGTGGTCACAATGTCTTTGCCCGCAACCACCGACGCCGGATATTCCCGGGGGGAATTGCCGAGGTCAAAATCCACCCCACCGCTGACTGCGGAAGTAATCCGCAATCCGTTGCGTTCTCCAGCCAGCAACACCTCCGGATGCTGCTCGCGCCATTGCCGGGCTTCGGCTATTTCCAAAACTGGAATGAAACTGCGCGCGCCATGTGCCAGACCAGTCACCATCACACTGGTCGCCCGGAATACATCGAAAACAACACAAACGCTGCCGTCAAATCGGCCCGGCGTCGGATGCTCGTATTCCGACGGACTGAGTAAAACATCCACCTTCATTGGTTTCCTTTAAGTTTTAGCAATCAAACGACCTTCGACTCTTCCCTTCATCATGCGAACGTGATGAAACAGGTATTGCTGACAATAGCCGGCGTTTCGCCCGAAGTGTCTTTGGATAAATTGTTGCAACCGCGCGTCGCTGACTTGGCGATTCCGGAAATAGTATTTCAACAAAACCCAGCGCACCCAAACATCCACGGGAAACGCTTCCGGAAAATCGTAGGCGAACAACAATACGCAATCCGCGATTTTGCGTCCGACCCCATCCAGCCGCAGTAATTGCGCTCGCGCCTCCGCCAGGGACAAACGCTCCAGCCCGGCCAAATCCATCTTACCGACGGCCACTTGTCGCGCCGCCTGCAAGAGGTACGGCGCGCGAAACCCCATCTTGCAAGCCCGCAACTCCACCTCCGTCAACGCCGCAATTTGTTCGGCGGACGGAAAGGCAAATCGCCTTTCTTCAGCGTCGCCGGTCGCGACCGGCGTTCCATAACGCTCGCTCAGCAACCTGACGATCTGACGAATTTGAACGATCTGCTTGGTCGCCGATAGAATGAACGCCGCCAGACATTCCCAAGGCGATTGGCGCAGCAATCGCAAGCCGTGACAAGCACGCACGGCGTCGCGCAAATGCGCATCGGCAGCGGGAAAACTCGTCACAATCTCGGCCAGATTCACGTCCGTTTGCAGAAAGTAGGTCAACCAGGACCAGTTGCGTTGCGACGTCGCGGTTCGAGCGACTATGGCGCCATCGGCAACCCGTAATTCAACCCAGCGTCCGTGGATCACGCCAGTCCAAGCGCCATCATTTTGTTCCCAGTTGAAGACTTGTCCCGAAGTCAACGTGGCGGACAGGTCGTAATCCGTCACCGGCACCGAGATGGTCGTTCCCGGTTGCATGAAACGGTTCAGTAGGTCACCAGCGAATGAATCGGCAGCCCCGGCAGCTTGTGGCGTCCATGCAAAAATTCGAGTTCGATAACGAACGCGGCTTCAAGGATTTTTCCTCCCAGCTTTCCAACGAGGGTCGCCGCCGCCGCTGCCGTGCCGCCCGTGGCCAACAAGTCATCCACCAGCAACACGCGACTGCCGGATTGCAACGCATCGGTATGAATGGCCACGGTGGCTTGACCGTATTCCAACGCGTAATCCTGCTCGATGGTTTGAAACGGTAATTTTCCTTTTTTACGCACGGGAACGAAGCCCGCCCGCAGTCGCATCGCCGCCGCCGCGGCAAAAATGAAGCCGCGCGCGTCAATGCCCACCACGGCATCCACCTCGCCGGGGCGGAAATGCGACGTCAGCAATTCCACGGTGCCGGCAAAGAGGCGCGGATCGGCCAGCACCGGCGTAATATCTTTGAATTGCACTCCCGCACTGGGAAAATCCGGCACGTTGCGGATGGCTTGCGCAATTTCGCGCGACGTAAGTTGAGCAGCACTCATATCACCACTGGCGGATTCAGCGTTGGGTGCGCTCGAATTTTTCGATCATGCGGCGCAAGCGGCGCAGGGCGATGTTTTGAATCTGCCGGATGCGCTCCCGCGTCACGCCAAATTTCTCCCCGACCTGCTCCAAGGTTTTTTCCGTGCCGCCATCCAGCCCAAAGCGGTAACGCAAAATCGTCGCTTCGCGCTCGTCGAGGTTCTTGACCATCTCTTCGAGCATGTCGGCCACCGTCTTGTCCTCCAACTTGACGTACGGGTCTTCCGCGTTTTCGTCCTGCACGACTTCGGAGAAGTGGTTGGAATCCTCGTCGCTGATGGGAGCGTCCAGTGAAGCCGGGCGAATGGAGGCCTGACGCATCGCCGCCACGCGCGCCGGCGTGGTCTGCAATTCCTCCGCCAATTCCTCGTCGGTCGGTTCGCGACCAAATTCCTCCTGCAGCTTCAAGGCCGTGCGCCGCATCCGCGAAATTTTATCCACCAAATGCACCGGCAAACGAATGGTCTTCGACTGATTGGCCAGCGCGCGTTTGATGGATTGCTTGATCCACCACGAGCCATACGTGGAAAGTTTGCCGCCCTTGGAGGGATCAAATCGCTCCACGGCCTTCATCAAACCGATGTTGCCCTCGCTGATCAAATCCAGCAGCGGCAATCCAATCCCCTCGTAATCGCGCGCGATTTTAACGACCAACCGCAGGTTGGCTTTGATCATGTGTTCGCGCGCGCGCTTGTCGCCTTTTTTTACCTTGGCCGCGAGGGCAATTTCCTCCGCCGGGGTCAGCAATTTGACCCGGCCGATTTCCCGCAAATACAATTTGACCGCGCTATCGCCATCGTAGCCGCCGCGCCCCTGGAATTCCGCCGGCGCCTCGGTCTCCGATTGTTTGTAGAAAGCCGTATCAATACGAATTTTTGCGGCCGCCTCCAGATCGCGCTTGAACTGCTCCACATCCACACCGCCGCTGACCTTGCGCAAAATTGCGGTGTCAAAGGCTTGTTCCAACTCACTGCGCTCCGACTTCCGCACGGTCTTTTGCGTCGAAGTCACCGCGCGGCGAGCCACGGATTTGGCACGCGGCGGCGATTTACGTTTCGGATTTTTTGTCTTCTTGGCTGACATCGAATGATTAATCTAAGTACCCCACCCAAGGGAACAAGCAAATTGCATGCAACGCGAAGCTCAAACGCCAAACAAACGGTCGCCCGCATCCCCCAGCCCCGGCAAAATGAAGCCGCGCTGATCCAACCGCGCGTCCACCGCGGCCGTGAAAATCTTCAGCCGGGGAAATTGCTTCCGCACCCGGCGAATGCCCTCGGGCGCGGCCACCAGATTCACAAGTCGCACCTGGGAAATGCGGGCGCGATGCTCCTGCAACAAGTGCAACGCCGCGCTTAAACTCCCGCCCGTCGCCAGCATTGGATCAATCAATAATACTTCGTACGCCCGCAGGTCCTCGGGCAGACTCTGGTGATAAAATTGGGCAGCGAGTGTATCTTCGTGACGCTTCAAGCCAATGAATCCGACGCGCGCTTGCGGAATCAGTTGGAGAATGGATTCCAACATGCCCAGACCGGCCCGCAAAATTGGCACCAGCACCACCTCGCGCTTTAACCGGCGTCCGGTGGTTTTGGTGAGCGGCGTTTGTACCGGAATAATTTCCGTGCCAAAGTCGCGGGTGGCTTCATAAATCATCAAGGCCGCCACCTCGCTCAACACCTGCCGAAACTCTTGCGGCTCGGTGCGCGCGTCCCGCAGGCGCGTCAGGTTATGCTGCACCAGCGGATGTCGGATGACCGTGACGCCGTTCACTTCAATGCAGGAATGTTGGGGCCAGAAAATACATGCAGCCTGGACGCAGTTGCGGCGCTTCCACACCCAGATCCACTTTGACCACCGTTGCGTCGCTCTTGCCCCAGATGCTGAACAAGTCGGCGAAATCCAAACGCAACCGATATTCCACCAGAGTCGGTTTCTTGGTGATCTCACCCAGGGTTCGGGCCCGGGCTACCGCCGTATCAAAGTCCCCCAACTCATCCACCAACCCGAGATCGTAAGCCTCTTTACCGGACAACACCCGCCCATCCGCGTAATCCTTCCAATCCTTCGCCAGCGGCCGTACCTCAGCGTTGTTCTTGGCGGCGCCATCGCGTCCTTCAGCCACCACCGTTTTGAATTGGCCGTAGGTTTCGTCAATCAACTTCTGCACCATGGCCCGCTCCTCGGCGGTAATCTCGGTGGTTTCACGATCACCACTCAACATGTCTTTGAACTTGCCGCTCTTGTACACTTCGGGACGCAGACCAATCTTGTCCATCAATCCGCGATAGTTATAGCCGTGCATGATCACGCCAATGCTGCCCGTGATGGTCAGTTTGTTGGCGACAATCCAACTGCACGGCGCGGAAACGTAATAACCGCCGGAAGCCGCCAGGCTTCCCATGGAAACCACCACCGGTTTGTAAGCCGTATTCTGAAATTTGGTCAGGCAGCGCGCAATGTCGTCCGAGGCCAGCACTTCGCCGCCGGGAGAATCCACGCGCAAAATGACCGCTTTCACCGTGTCGTCGGCCTCTGCGCGAGCCAACTGCGCCTTGATCAAATCCACCAAATTGAATCCACTTCGTCCGCCCAGGCTGCTGCTAATGATTCCTTCGATGGGAATTACAACGATCTTTTCCTTGCTCCCGCTCTCCTTGATCACCTCGTCCAGGCGCGGCCCACTGGAACGGCGTTGCGCGTTGCTCACGCCCGCCAGTTCATTCAGAAAACTACCGGCGTTGAACATCATGCTGATCACCAACAACGCGAGCAGCACCAGCGAGATCACCATCCATCCCCAACGCCGGGGTGGTCGCGCCGGTGGTGGGGGCGTGATTACCGGTGGAGGGACCTGGAAAGGTGGCGGAGTCCCGGCCCCGCTATTGGGAGGAAACGTGCTATCCATAATGACCGCACCCTAGCCAAACCTTTTCCGGGCGGCAAGCGGTATCCCGAGGAAATGGCGCCGCCATCACCAAACGCCACCGCCGCCCTCCTCATTCCGCCGTGCCGCACAAACATCCACCAACGAACATCAGTCCGCCTCGCGACAGATACGCGCATCGCAAACGTTTGAAAATCCCCCGACATTACCAGGCGGCTTGGTCCAAGAGTCTGCCGACACTTCAACCGCAACGAAAAGCTCGGAGTAATAGGAAGGAATTACCTTGCGCGAGCGGAACATCGTGACCAAGATTCAGCAACTCAAAAGCAGCTTATGCAAAATGACCTTACTAAAAACAGCGGCCTGCCGGATAACGAGCGGACGATAATTCGTTCCCTGCGCCCAATGGGCGGTGGGCGGGGCCAGGGCTTTACACTGATCGAGTTATTGGTGGTAATTGCCATCATCGCCATTCTCGCGGCGATGCTGCTCCCGGCGTTATCCAAGGCCAAAACCAAAGCACAAGGCATCAGTTGCCTGAACAACACGAAACAACTCACGCTGGCGTGGCTGTTGTATGCCGGCGATAGTAATGATCGCGTGGCCAACAATTACGGCGTAAACGAAACCGTTGCCGCCATTGAGAACAGCAAGCTGGATAATTGGGTGAACAACGTCATGACCTGGGGTGCGGGCAACTCAGTTGCGGACCGCAGCAACACCAATCTGCACTGGGTGGCTTCCGGCGTATTGGGCCGATACACAGCCGCCAGTGTCGGGGTATATAAATGCCCGGCCGACGTTTTTCTTTATGACACTCAGCGAGCCGCCGGTTGGAAACAACGTAATCGCAGCCTGTCAATGAATTCCGTCTTTGGGCGCTTCCAGAGTATCGACACACCAGCACAGCCTGACATTACGGCCAAGGGCAGAAATTGGGGCTTTCAGGATTACCGTCAGTACCTCAAAATCACCGAGGTGCCGCGCCCAGTGCGTACTTGGTTGTTCGTGGATGAACATCCCGACTCAATCAACGACGGATATTTCATTAACAACCCGGACGCCGCCAACTGGCAGGACATCCCGGCTTCATACCACAACGGCGCGTGCGGTTTCTCGTTCGCGGATGGACATTCGGAAATCAAAAAATGGCAAAGCCGCACCTCAAAATACCCGATTCGTTACAACTACCCGACTACAATGATGGCCTTTGACGCCGCCGGCCGTAATGACTTTTATTGGTATCGCCAACACACCGGTTACGTCCGCTTCGCCAACGGTCAGGCCATGTACGGGTATTAAAATCCAGCCAGATTGGTTATCCGGCTCCATCAGTTTTCACCATCAAGTTTTACCTGATCCGCAGGGCCGGCGCGGGGGTGTACAAAAGCAGTTCGGAGTGGTATTCGCACTTGCTGAACCGGCGAACGGATGTTTATCGTCCGCGCATGATGGAGTTCCCCAGGCAAACCGGGCTGGTTTCCCGCATCGCCATTTCAATCTTTCTAAGCGTCATCGCCTGGTCGCCAGTGACCCCGGCCGCGACGTTGCAGATCACCGACCCGCGCACCGAAGGCCAAGCCAATCCGCTGGGCATTGATCGCGCCGAACCGCGCTTGAGTTGGAAGCTGACCTCGTCGCAGCGCGCTCAAACGCAAACGGCTTATCAGGTGCGGGTCGCCACGGAGGCGACCAAGCTCACCCGAGGCGAAGCGGATTACTGGGACAGTGGCCGGGTCACTTCCAGCGAATCGGTGAATGTGATTTACAACGGGCCGGGGTTGCGATCGGGGCAGCGAGTCTGGTGGGCAGTACGAGTTTGGGACCGGGACGGCGAAGCCTCGGCGTGGAGTCAACCGGCTTATTGGGAAATGGGACTGCTGGCGCCAACCGACTGGCAAGCCACCTGGATTACGCGCGACCGGAAGCCGCGCACGAATGAAGCCGAGTTTTTTCAGGATGACCCCGCCCCGCTCTTCCGCAAGGAGTTTCACTGTGAGCCGAAGGTGCGTCGCGCCCGTCTGCATGTGAGCGGACTGGGTTATTACGAACTGACCCTGAACGGTCAGCGCGTGGGCGATCACGTTTTGGATCCGGGTTGGACGAGCTATTCGCAACGGGTGCTTTACTCGACTTACGATGTCACCCAGCAACTCCGACGCGGCGACAATGCGCTGGGAATCATGCTGGGCAACGGCTGGTTCAACCCCGCGCCCTTGCGGTTTTGGGGCAAGATCAATCTGCGCGAGCATCTCACCATTGGCGAACCGCGCTTCATTCTGCAACTGGAAGTGGAGTTCGCGGATGGACGCACGCAAACCATTGTTTCGGATGAAAGCTGGCGGGTGGCGGATGGTCCGGTGCGGCGCCACAACATTTATCTGGGCGAAGTTTATGACGCACGCCAGGAGCAGCCCGGTTGGGATCAACCGGGTTTTGACGCGAGCCATTGGCAAACCGCCGTACGCGCCGGCGCACCGCATCTGGGAGTGTTGCGCGCCCAAAGCGCGCCGCCGATTCGCATCACCCGCACGTTGCCTCCCGTTCGTCTCACGGAACCCCAACCCGGGGTGTTCATCTTCGATCTGGGACAAAACTTCGCCGGTTGGGCGCGACTGCACGTTAGCGGCCCGGCGGGAACGCGCGTGCGACTGCGCTACGGCGAACTGCTTTATCCGGATGGCGCGCTTAACGGCATGACGGCGGTTTGCGGCCAAATCAAGGGCGGCGGCAAGGACTATCGTTACGATGGCAACGGAGCGCCCAAGACGGCTTTTCAGCAGGACGAATACATTTTACGCGGCGGCAGCAGAGAAACCTTCACGCCACGATTCACCTACCACGGCTTTCGTTACGTTGAGGTTACCGGTTATCCCGGGCGACCGGAGTTAAATGCGCTCGAAGGGTTGCGCCTAAACGCGGATGTGGCGTCCGCCGGCACGTTTGCCTGTTCCAACGAACAATTCAATCGCATCCAGAAAATGGTGTTGTGGACTGAGTTGAGCAATCTGTTCAGCGTGCAGTCCGATTGTCCGCATCGCGAAAAATTTGGGTACGGCGGGGACATTGTGGCGTCGAGCGAAATGGCGCTGCTGAATTTCGACATGCGCAACTTCTACGTGAAAGCGGTGGAGGATTTAGCCGACGCCGTGCGGTCGAACGGCGGGTTCACCGAAACCGCGCCGTTCGTCGGGATCAGTGATGAAGGATTGGGTGACCAATCCGGACCGGTCGGATGGGGCACGGCGCAGCCGCTGCTGTTGGCGCAACTCTACCAGTATTACGGCGACCGCCGTCTGCTTGAAGAACAGTATGGCGCCGCGCGACGTTGGCTGAATCTGCTGCGCTCGCAGGCACGCGACGGCATCCTCGACAACGGAATCAGCGATCACGAAAGCCTGGTGACCAAACCGCGCGCGCTCACCGGTACCGCCTTTTACTATTTCAACGCCAAATTGTTGGCGCAGCTTGCGCAGACTCTCGGTCGCGCCACCGAAGCGACAGAGGCCGAGCGGTTGGCGGAACAAATTAAAACCGCGTTCAACCACAAGTTCCTCAAACTCCACACCGGGCAGTATGATGCCGGCACCCAAGCCGCCCAGGCTTTCGCGCTCTACTTTGGATTAGTCCCCGCCACGGAACAGGCGGCCGCTCTGAACACGCTGGTGCGCGATATCGAACAGACTCACCAAGGCCACTTGAGCACCGGAATTTTCGGCACGAAATACATGTTGCACACGCTCGCGGATCACGGACGACCAGAGGTGGCCTATCGGATGGTGGATCAACGGACCTTCCCCGGTTGGGGCTTCATGCTGGAAAACGGCGCGACCACCCTTTGGGAACACTGGGAATTCAGCGACAACACTTACTCGCACAACCATCCGATGTTCGGTTCGGTCAGTGAATGGTTTTACAAGGTGCTGGCAGGAATTCAACCGGCTCCCGATGCGGTGGGTTTCGACAAAATCATCATCAAGCCCCAACCGGTGGGCGACCTGCAATGGGCCAAAGCCAGCTATGATTCGGTTCGGGGCCGCATCGTCAGCAACTGGCGCAAGCGCGGCGGTGAATTTGACTTACGCGTGTCCGTGCCCATCGGCGCGCGTGCCACCGTGTTTGTGCCAACTCGCGACGCCGACCGCCTGCGAGAAGGAGGCCACGCACTTCCAAAGGTAACGGGAGTTCAATTGATCCGCGCGACGGGCGACATCGCCGAACTGGCAGTGGAATCCGGCGATTATCACTTCACGGCGCCGGCAAATTAAACTTGAGCCGCACGGTCGAGGCGATCAGCAAACGAAAACGACCGTTACAATGACCCAAACAATTATTGGGTTATCATCGCCGCGGCCATGGCGCGGATTAATTCGTCGAAATAATCCGGGACGTTGGGTCCGAAGAACGACATCAATCGCGGCTCGTAGCCGTTCAAATGATAATACCGCGCGGGCACCACGTAGCCCACGTAATCGCCGTTGAAACTGGTGATGACGCCGGAGTAACCGCGAGCGCGCAGGTAATCCTTGACGCCAAGGGTAAGTTCAGCGCTGTAATCGCAAGGAGTAGAAATCCAAACCGTGTCGTTGATTCTGAACACCTGTAGAAAACTGCTGGGCCGGACTGGTAATAGCTCGCGGGCGAGCCAGGGGCGCAGGCGGAGTCCATCGCTGACGCGCACGTTGAGCGGTGGCAACGCCACTTCCAAACCCAAGAGGTTGAAGACCACGCGGTTCGTCAGCGAAACCTCGGTCAACTGCGCCAGGGTTCGTTGCGCGAGCGCCCGCCCCATTTGCTCGGCGCGGTCAAAACCGTTGGTCCCTGGCGCCACGGGCGATTGGCTCCCAACTCCGCCCGCCAGAAAGATGGCGGCAGTACTGGGGGCCGTTTCAACCGCTCGTTGCCAGGAACCCGGATAGTCAGCGCTGAACACCATGGAACTCCCGGAAAGCACCGTCGCGTGCGCGCTGTAACTCCCCAACACGATGCGACGACCGTTGCTCTGCTGGAACAGCAACCAGCTAAATTCCGGATCCACCTGCCCCAGCGGGCCGACCAGTCGGTTGCGAATCAATTCCGGCGCCTCGAAATGGCCGTAGCCAAAAGTGGCCGGTTGCAGATCGGCGATGGCTTCGCGCACGGCGGTCACGATCCGATCCGCAAACCAAATGCGTGAACCCGGTTGGAATCCGCCGGCAAACGCTTCCGCCACCAGACCTTCACCCCAGCCACCCAGACTCGAGTGCGAGTGGCTCGCGCTGAGGTAAACTTGTTCGCGCCGCAAGCCGGCCTCCTGCTCAAGCCGTTGCATGGCTAAATCGGTTACCTCGATAGGAACAATCAGGGCGTCGGTTCCGACCATCACTCCCAGGCGCCCCCCCACGCGCAGCGCGGCAGCCTTGACGTAAAGATCATCATGCACCCCGGTGGCGGCCTCACCTCGGCGGCTGCCGTAACCCGCCAGCGGCAGCGAGCGAAACTGTCCTTGTTCCGGAAGATCCTGAGCGGCATTGATTGTCGGCGTCAGGCGCGCGCGCCCGAAGCCAGCAAACAGTTCCCCTTGGATCGCGGCATTGGTAGCTACGCGGGTTTGCAGGCACTCGACTGTATTTTGATGGTAGCTCGTGCGGAAGTAAGGTTGATAATCCACGGTATCCAAGCTAACCAGCAGGACAATGGCGATAAGTCCGCCAATACCGATTCCGCAACTAAAGCCGATTTTGAAAAGCTTCTTCACAACACGGGCACGTTAAAAAAGCGCCGCCTGACTCCGAAAAGTCAGGCGGCGATGCAAATTACCGTTTGATCACTCAGGGATAAACCAGACGGAAGAACTGCGAACCCGTCGCCGGAATCGTGTACTCGTACACGCCGCCCGCCGAGCTGATTCCCGTATTGATCTCGGTCCAGACCGGCGCGCTGAGACTCGGGCTGCTCTCCAAGCGATACGGAATGAACGGCCACGAAAGCGTGATCGAATCACCGGACTGAGTCAGATCAATCCGCGGTTCGGCCGTGGTGACCAGGAAGTTGTCGAAGGTCGCATCGCCGGGCACAGGGTTGGCGCCGTCATTACCCGCAACGATCAAGCCTACCAATCCACTGGGATAATGATTGGCCGGATCATTTGCGTGAATGGTCTTCACGGGGGTGTTCAAATCAGGGAATTCATAAACTTTCCCCTCAAAGTCCGCCCCCTTGCCGATGAAGACCAACCGGTACTGTTTACCGCGTTCCAAGTGGAACTCACTGGAGTCCGTTTCGAGCTGCCCCATCGGATTTTCCCCTTCGAGCCAGGAAATGTCCAAATCTCCATTATCCTCGCCCGGCAAGATTCCACCGCCTGGCTCCCAACTAAACAGGTACCCGTTCATGGTGCCCAGCCCCGGAGTGCTGATACGCGCCGCAATTCCAAATGCCTGGCGCACGGTATCGTCGAAGTCCAGCAAATCCACCGAGGCGTAGAAGTCCGAATACTCAACGCCGGAAAGGAAACTGCCCGCACGCGAGGGGCCGTAGTAATCGAATGGCTGCGCCGGAGTGATGAGGTGATACACGCCTCCAGTCGTAATGAAACTGGAAGCCAGGAACGGGTCGCCAGCGGTCTCAAAGATTGGGTCGTAGTGCAACCAGGCCGGATTGGTATCATTGCCATCGTTGAAGTTGTCAAATACCGTGGGCGGCATGGATGGATAAACTACGGTCGGGCCATCGCTCGTTGGAACGAGCAGGAGGTAGTCCAGATTAACGACCCGCTGATCCTTGATGGGAGTCCCCCCCATGGTCAACCGCAGGGTCTTCAGCCCCGAAAGGCTGACTACTGCCGGCGTGTTTCCAACCATTAACGGCACGTACTTGTAGTTGAGCCGCATCATGTTATTCCCAACGTTGAATGCGCCATGTCGCACGGTGGATTGTCCGCCATGCGTCGGGTCGCTGGTGACTTGATCCAGGTAAACCGTGGTCGCGCCAAAACTACTGCACCGCAAATAGACGTGGTAATTCGTAGGCGTAAAGCTGCGGGTGTAATTCATCCAATCGCCCGGTGACGTTAGCTTCACCTGGTATTCCCAAACGCGGGCCGCAGTGTATTTCGCCCGCTGCGTGCTATGGATCCGATGCGGAGGAGTATTAGTGTAAAAATCTTGAACGTCTCCCGCCTCGTCTCGACTGGCGGTGGTGGTTGATCCCTGCGTGATCATTACCTTGTCTTGTGGGCGATATTCAGCAAAGACCGTGTTCATGAACCCGGCGGTCTTTACGTAATCAATTCCCTCGATTCCTTGAAAGTTGAAGTAGCCCTTGTCGTTTCCGCCATACGCCGAATTGCCTCCGACCGCGACTTCGTCATAGTCAATCCCGGAGACGTCAATGGGGTCCAATTGATATTGTCCACCAGAAACCAAATCCGTTGAGTAATTGTAATCCTCCGCTTCAATGGTTTTTTGAGAAGCCACGTACGCATCCGAGAAGGTATCAAACCAGAAGGTATTGGTGGATTTGAGATTGCCGGTTGTATCCGTCAATTCGATGCGCGCTTCGTAGAGGGTATTTGCCTCCAGGGTGTCGGGTGCGGTGCTGAAACTAACCGTACTGCCATTGGCGGGCAGCGGTGACAGGGACGCTGAAGCGTCCATCCCGTTCAGATACAATTTTGTGGCACTGGCGTTAATTTCGCCTGCCGTAAAGGTCTTGGCGGTAAAACTGATTCCCGCCGCCGGATCGTGAAAATTCGCCCACCGATCTTCGGGCACCCGTTCCGTTACCACTGGAACCCCCGGTACGGGGTGAGCAATGGCCGGAGCGGAAGCCGCGTTAGGATCACTGGTCGTCGCCAACAGGTTATCAATCGTGACATCCGTTACGCCGATGCTGCCGTCACGACTGAACGACAAGAACCCAGACAACCCACTGGAATAGGTCTGATCCAGATCTTGGAAGTAAATTGTGACCAAAGGTTTGGTCAAGTCGGCCAAGTCGTAAGCTTCGCCCTTCATCAAATTATCCGTCCCCTGAAAAATAAGCCGATAGGAATGTCCATGCACAAACGTAAGCTCGGCGGCCGCGGCAGTGGCCGTGGCAAAGCCCGGATAAACAGCATTGATTTGCAATTGCCCGCCCTGGCGATCACCAGCTTTATCACCATCTTGCAGCACGTCGAAGTTAAGGATGTAACCCGTGGCTTCCGCCAACCCGGCAGCACCCGCGGGGGTCCATCGTCCAAATAACACCAGCGCTTGGTCCAAGTCCGCCCAATCAACGATATCTACGGCCACGTAGAAGTCGGTGATGACGTTCGGCTGAGCAATCAAGAGCGCCGCCGGAGCTTGACCGGGAACGGGTTGTGCCTGGATGCGCATTCCTTTTCCATATCCCGTATCCGGAAAAGAAACCGGCTGCGAAAGGAACTGTGCGGTCTGCCACGGTGAATTTAATGCGCCGGAATCGAAGTTCTCCGACTGAGCTTGCAAATCGGCCTGCCAGCCGAACACGGTGAGCGACAGCAAGGCTACCGTCGTGCTTCGTAGTTTGGAACACAATGACCTCCGGACGGGCGGAAGTTGACTCAAGTAGGTCTTACAAGTTTTTTTCATACAGTTTAACTCAGATTCTGGGTTGACTCTGGCGCGAGACTAAGTGACATCCCCATATCGGTCAATAGGAATTATTAAAAAATATCAAGGATTATTAAGATTTCATCAGATGTCGGTGGCGTTGAAAACTTTAATTGAACTTTCTGCGGAGAACAGGCATCTATGCGTGGTGCGGATGTTCAAAACAGTCTTGGCGCTGGCGCTGGCAACGATCTGGTTGCCCATGACTTCGCATTGCCTGCTGTTTGAAACCGTCATGCAATCCGATTTCTTCGCATGCCCGGGCGCCGCAATCGCAGATGCCGCCGAGCCGGACCGATCCCCGGCGTCCGATTGCGATCAAGATTCGTGTCAGGTGGTGGAAAACGCCCAATACAAGTCTTCCAGCGTGCCGGTAACCATTCCACCTCTGAACTCACAACTGCTGTTTGAAGTGCCCGTTCCGGTTTCCACCCCTGCAAACGTGGTTCAAACCGGCTCTAATTCCGCCGCTGAGAATCTCGCAGGGCTGCCGGCCGCGTGGCAATTTGCCGTACGCGCGGCCCCGGCTCCGCGAGCTCCCTCCTGCATCATCTAATCATCCCGACGGGATGATCTCTCAGGTCGTTACGGCCCGGTGTGGCCGCGACGAGGTTTCGTTGGCTGGATCCTTGGTCTTGGTTTTTGAATTATGAATTTTTTACAAACAGGTCGGTTTTATGTGGTTGGAGCGATGCTTGGTTTTACGACGCTTCTGGCGAATGCTCAGGAAACGCCGTCGCCAGCGCGCTCCCTCGATGCGTTGGTTGCTGAAGCGCTGGAGAATAATCCGGAATTGAAATTCTACGAGGCGGAAATCGCCGCGGCGCAAGCCGGACGACGCACCGCCGGACAACTGGGCAATCCGGAAATCAGCGGCGAGGTCGGCCACAAGCGTATGACCGACACGGGGTTTGCCGGAGAAGGCGTGGCGTGGTCCGTGTCCGTAGTGCAGCCCTTCGAGTGGCCCGGGCGGCTCAGTTTGCGCAAAGCGATCGCCAATCAAGATCTCCAGTTGGCCGAACTGGGACAACAGCGTTTCCGCGCCGCGCTCGTGGGCCGTATCCGCACGCTGGGTTACGGATTGTTCGCGGCGCAGGAAAAATCGGTGGCGGCGGCGGAAGTGGCGTCGCGATTCAAGGCGTTGCGGGAGGTGCTGCTGCAGCGTGATCCGAGCGGCTTAACGCCTTTACTCGAAACCCGGATTATTGAAGCGACGGAATTGAACGCGGAACGTAAAGCGACCGAGACGACGTTGCGGCGCGAAGCGGCCTTGTTGGAATTAAACCAACTACGCGGCGCGGCGCCAAACGCGCCACTGACGGTGACGGCCGTACCGTTGAATTTCAGCGCGGCGGAAAATGTCGCCGAACTGCTAGCCCGGGCGCACACGAACAATTTTGAGTTGCGGGCGCGGGAGCTTGAACTGGCGCAGCAAGGTTGGCGCGAAGACCTGGCGAAAAATGAGCGTTATCCGACGCTGCGGATCGGGCCGGCTTATTCCGAGGAAAACGCCGGGAACGAGAAGGAGCGCGTCTTGAGCGTGGGTGTTTCGTTGCCGTTGCCCTTGTGGAATCGCAACCAGGGAGAGATCGGCGTGGCGCGCGCGCGCCGGTTGCAGGCGGAAACCGCGCTGGAAGTGGCCGAGCGCGACTTGCAGCGCCAGGTGATCGCGGCGGCCCGCGTGTACGAAACGAAAGTGCGCGAGATGGAGAAGTGGCGACCGGATTCGGTGCAACACTTCAAGGCGGCCGCCGAACTGGCGGACCGACATTATCGCCTCGGCGCCGTGCCCATTTCCACTTACGTCGAGTTGCAGAAGCAATATCTCGAAGCGGTGGAAAGTCTATTGGATACCAAACTCGAAGCATTGGAAGCCGCCGCACAATTGGAATTACTCACCGGGTTGCCGACGCCGCTGGTGCAGGCGCAAACTGCCGAGGGAACAAAATGAGAGGCGTCTGGCTCATTCCCCTGCTCGCAACCTGGTGTCTGATGAGCGGTTGCGAGCGTTCCACGGATCACCCTGATGAACACGTCGGCGCCGAAGATCACGCGCACGACGAAGCCTCGCCTTCCGGGGCTACTTTTGAAGCGGGGCGCGGTCTGATTCTGACCGATGAAACGCGCGAGATTCTTCAAGTTACAACCGCCTTGGTGACGGAACAGGAGTTGCCCGTGCAGACGCGTTTTAATCTGCAGGTATTTGATGAAAAGCACCACCATCCCATTCAGGAAACCGATCACACCGGCTGCGATGTTCACGGCGCGGGTTTTCTGTCACCAAACCAGGCCGCCACCATTCATCCCGGCGAAACGGTGGAAATTAAGACGCGAAATCAAACCTCGCTGATCGGAGTGGTGCTGCGCATCGAACCGGCGCAAACCCTCGGCGAAGCGGAAGTCATCGTCGGTCTCACCAACGCGGCCAACCAAATCCAGCCGGGTGAATTCTTGTCCGCGGCCATCACGCAATCGCGAAACCAGCCGGTGTTGGTCATTCCGCAAACGGCGCGGCTGCGCACTTCCGAAGGCGCGTTTGTTTATCGCGTCACCAACGGCGCGTACGCTCGAACGCCGGTCAGGATCGGGGCGGCGGCCAACGATCAACTGGAAGTCACCGAGGGGTTGCGGGCCGGAGACGTGGTCGTCACGCATCCGGTCGAAGCGCTTTATTTGATTGAACTGCGGATCACCAAAGGCGGGGGTCACGCTCACTAATTATTTCGATGCTGAACCGATTGCTTGAATTTTCCGTGCGCCAACGAGTGTTCGTGGTGCTGGCCACTTTGATTTTGATCGGCATTGGCGTGTATTCGGCATTGCGTCTGCCAATTGACGCCGTGCCCGACATCACTAATGTGCAGGTGCAGATCAACACCTCCGTGCCGGCGCTCGCACCGGAGGAGATCGAAAAACTGGTCACCTTCCCGATTGAAAACGAAATGGCCGGCATCCCCAGTCTCACGGAACTGCGATCGTTATCCAAATTTGGATTGTCCCAGGTGACGCTCGTCTTCGCGGACGGCACGGACATCTACCGCTCCCGGCAACTGGTCAGCGAACGGTTGCAAACCGTACTCGATGATTTGCCGCCCGGACTTACCCCGAAGCTCGC
This sequence comes from Verrucomicrobiia bacterium, assembly GCA_023953615.1. NCBI lineage: Bacteria > Pseudomonadati > Verrucomicrobiota > Verrucomicrobiia > Verrucomicrobiia bacterium. The sequence continues at coordinate 1,521,994 of JAMLJH010000002.1, forward strand.
GCCCATCAGCACTGGCTTGGGCGAGATTTATTATTACGTCGTCGAGTACGAACCGGGCGCGACCAACCAACCGGCCACACGCAAGGAACAGTTGATGGAGTTAAAATTGATCCACGACTACCAGATCAAACCGCGGCTCCGCGCCACGCCCGGGCTGGCCGAAGTCAATTCCCAAGGCGGTTACGAAAAGCAGATTGTCATTCAGCCCAATCCCGACAAGTTGAAAAGCGTGGGCATGTCGTTCAGCGAGGTGGCGGCGGCCATTGGTGAGAACGTGGAAAACGCCGGGGGCAGCGTGATCCAACTGGGCGGCGAACAGGTCGCCGTGCGCGCGGCGGGACGCGTGCAAACGATCGCGGACCTCGAGCGTTTGCCGCTCAAGTTCGGGTCGCGCCCGACTCCGTTGCGCGTCGGTGACGTGGTGGACGTGGGCATTGGAAGCGCCGTTCGCACCGGCACGGCGACCTACAACGGCGAGGAAGCAGTCTTGGGCGCGGCGCTGATGTTGGCGGGCGAAAACAGCCGGCTCGTGGCCCGAGCCGTGGATCAAAAACTACGGGACATTCAACTTCAATTACCCGCCGGCGTAAAAATCATCCCCGTTTACAACCGCACCGTGCTGGTGGATCAAACGATTCACACCGTGGAAAAGAGCCTGTTTGAAGGCGCCATTTTGGTGGTGGCCATTCTGCTCATCCTGCTGGGCAACTGGCGCGCCGCGCTGATCGTCGCGCTGGCCATTCCGCTCTCACTGTTGATGGCCATGACGGGCATGGTGCAAGGTCGCATCTCGGGGAATTTGATGAGTCTGGGGGCCATTGATTTTGGCCTCATCATTGATGGCGCGGTGGTGATGGTGGAAAACATCATTCGCCATCTCGCGGAAAAACAGCGGCAACTGCAACGGCAACTGACCCCCGAGGAACGTGCGCGGGAGGTGCTGATTTCCGCCAAGGAAGTCGCCTCACCCATGTTCTTCGGCGTCGTCATCATCACCGTGGTTTATTTTCCGATTCTCGCGTTGACCGGCATCGAAGGAAAAATGTTCCACCCGATGGCGCTCACGGTCATTTTCGCGCTCGTTGGCGCGCTGGCGCTGGCGCTCACCTTGATGCCGGCGCTGGGGTCCTATCTGCTGGGCGGGCGCATCCGCGAGGCGGATAGTTTTCTGATCCGCTTTTTCAAATACCTCTACCAGCCCGCGCTGAACTTCAGCCTGAAGCATCGCGGTCTCGTCACGATGCTCGCGGTGGCTCTGCTGGTTTTTGCCGGTTACCGTTTCACGCGCCTGGGCGCCGAGTTCATTCCGCAACTGGATGAAGGCTCGTTCGCCGTCCACATGATTCGCACTTCCAGCATCGGCATTGATGCGAGTGTGGCCATGCAAAAACGCAGCGAAACCGTGCTGCGCGAAAAATTCCCCGAGGTGGATTACACCTTCAGCCGACTCGGCACCGCCGAGGTGGCCACCGATCCCATGGGCGTCAACGTGGCGGACACGTACCTCATGTTCAAACCCCGCAAGCAATGGCGCCAGGTCAATGGCCAGCCGATCAGCAAGGAGGCGCTCGCTGATTTGATGGCCGCCGAGCTGGGCAAATACGTGCCCGGGGAAGCGCACCTGTTCAGTCAACCAATTGAGATGCGCTTCAACGAACTGCTCGAGGGAACGCGCGCGGACCTCGCGGTGAAAATTTTCGGCGACGATTTTGCGCAGCTCGAACACCTCGCCGAAACCGCTCGGGAAATTCTGGAGCAGATTCCCGGTCGCGCCGACGTGGAACTCGACGAACTCGGCAAATCACCGTTGCTGGAAATCATTCCGAAGCGCGAGGCGATGAGCAAATACAACCTCCACGCGGCGGAATTGAATCGGGTGGTGCATACCGCGCTCGCCGGTCAGGAAGTGGGCAAGCTCATCGAAGGCAACCGGCATTATCCCATCGTGGTGCGTCTGCCCGAAGCCTTGCGCGCGCAGTTGGACGAACTTAAACGGTTGCCGGTGCGCGTGGATGACGGGGGGTTGCTGACCCTGGGACAAGTCGCGGATTTTCATCTCACCGAGCAAGTCGCCACCATCACTCGCGAATTGGGCCAACGCCGCGTTGCCATCATGATCAACCTGCGCGGTCGCGACGTGGAAGGCTTCGTCCGCGAAGCGCAACAAAGGGTCGGTCAGATCAAACTGCCGCCCGGTTACTCAATCGAGTTCGGCGGCCAGTTCAAAAATCTACAGGAAGCGCGGTCCCGATTATTGGTCGTTGTGCCGGTGGCGTTGGCGCTCATCTTCGTATTGGTATTTCTCGCGTTGGGCAGTTTGCGTCAAACGCTGTTGGTTTCCACCGGCATTCCCCTGGCCGTCACGGGCGGCGTGCTGGCGTTGTGGCTGCGCGGCCTGCCGTTCAGCATTTCCGCAGCGGTCGGGTTCATCGCGTTATCCGGAGTGGCCGTCCTGAATGGCTTGGTGATGATTTCCTACTTCAACCAACTGCGCGAACGCGGTCGCGACGTCAGCGCGAGCGTGTGCGAGGGCGCGTTGACCCGATTGCGTCCGGTGTTGATGACCGCACTGGTGGCGAGTTTGGGGTTCGTGCCGATGGCGATTGCGACGGGGGCCGGGGCCGAAGTGCAACGCCCGTTGGCCACGGTGGTGATCGGCGGCATCCTCAGCTCGACGTTCCTGACCCTCATTCTGCTACCCAGTCTGTATGAAGGGTTGGAACGGAGAAAACCTGATAGCGAGGCCGAGGCAACAGTGGCTACCACTCAACCGAACGCCGCTGGTTCAGCGGCCCCGCCCGCTCCTCCCGCTTAAACAAACGGGGGCATGGGACAATCGAGCGCTTCAGCGATGCCGCGCAGCAATTCCGCTTCGCGCTCCTGCACCACGCCATCCGCGCCGACGACCTGGACGCTCCCCGCGATCAACTGTTTTTTAATCTGCGGCGTGGCGGCCGCCAAGCGGTTTAGCGCCCGGTCAATTTCCGCCAGCCCACACTGTGCGGACGGTAGTAACGTCAGCCCGCTTCCCCCGGCGGGGATCGCCGCGGCGCCCGCTCGAAAGGCGCGCACCGTCGCCTGGGCGTCGCTGCTGCCCACATGAGCGAGCGCGGAGAGCAGAACGGCTAGGTCCGGAAGCAACGGTGGCAGCGCGTAGTATTGCATCACCAGCGGTTTGCCCGGATGAAAATGGCGCGTCAAATTGCGCTCCAAAATCTTTTCCAGCACATACTCGAACAGATCAATTTGTCCGTCACTTTCAATCAGCCATCGCAGGGTCGCGTGAAAGGTTTCAAACTCCTCGCCTGACATTTCCCGCAGCGCCGCCACCGCCAGATTTACCAGCGGCAGCCGGGCCTTGGTCGGCAACCCGGCAACCAATGCCGCCAGCGCGGTTATTTCCGAACTTACGTCCGGCGACATGCGGCGCGCGATCTCAGCCAGTTGCGTAGCGCGCAATTCGTTCTGGTCGCTGAGTAACAACGCGAAAATCAAGGCGGTGGCGCCCAACGGCTCCCGCGCTGCGGTCTGGATGGCTGCGGGAATGGTCGAGCGCAGTTGTTCAGCATAACGCAACTGCGCCAGGGTCGGTTGACCGATGTTTTGAATGGCGCTCTGCGACGAAAGCCCCGAAGCCGCCACGACAACCGGGGGCGCTGAAGCTGCGGAAGCAAGTGGTGAGATCAATCCCGATTCCGGACTGGAGGACGACGCAGCGGCAGCCGCCGCCGGCCCGCGGGCGACCGGGAAGTCGCCCTGCCACGAAGGATCAATCGCACGAATCCGATCCGCCAGTGGCGGATGCGTGGCGAACATCCCGAGGAAAGAGGAGCGCAGTCCGTTGCTGAAATACATGTGGCTGGCTTCCTCAGCCCGCTCCGTTTGCAGTTGCGATCCGACCGCGCCAATTTTTTGCAAGGCGCGAGAAAGCCCATCCGGGTTCCGTGTGAATTGCACTGCGGAGGCATCGGCGAGGAATTCCCGCTGGCGACTGACGGCCGCTTGAATCAAACGACCAAAGAAAACGCCAAAGCCGCTGACGATGATGAGTGCCAGTCCGAGGAGCGGTAACGGATTTTTCCGCCCCCGAGTGCGCAGCAGAATCCGGCCGATGACGGCCAGACAAATCAGCCCGAAGATCAGCCCCATCAGGCGGATGTTCAAGCGCATGTCGCCGTTCAGAATATGGCTGAATTCGTGGCCAATGACCCCTTGCAACTCATCCCGATTCAACCGCTCCATGCAACCGCGGGTCACGGCCACCGCCGCATCGTTCGATGAAAACCCGGACGCGAAAGCATTGATCCCGCGCTCGTCATCCAGCACGTACACCTTGGGCATGGGCACCCCCGAGGCGATGGACATTTCCTCGACCACGTTCAGGAGTTTGCGTTCCTGCAAATCCGTGCTGTTCGGTTTCAGCAAGCGACCGCCGAGCGATTCGGCCACCACGCCGCCGCCGGCGGATAATTGGGAGATTTTGAACAGGCTGCCGCCGGCAATCACCACCAGAGTGCCCACCGCCGAGTAGAAGAACAGGTCCGACTGCCAGAGCGAGCGCGACTTGAACGCGGCTTCCGAGGAATCCCAACCCGAGCCAAAAATCAACCAACAGACCAGATAAACCGACACCACGATCCCGATCACCGCCAGGGCGAAATAGACCACCAACCAGCGGGTGCGGCGATGCGCCAACTCCTGGCGTTGGAAGAAATCCATGACGCCTGTGGGCTTCACGACAAAATGGCGCGACGCCGGGGCCGCGCGTTAATGGTTAAAAGTCGGAGCAACAACCGCTCAGTCATGGGCGTTCAGGTGAAGGAAACCTTCGGCGCCTCGCGCTGCTCCGCTTTATCAATCACAAACAACTCGGCGGCGGCGAAGTTGAACATGCCGGCAATGATGTTGTTCGGGAACACCTCCCGCGCGGTGTTATAGGTCATGACGCTGTCATTGTAAGCCTGGCGGGCAAAGGAAACCTTGTTCTCCGTGGAAGTCAGTTCCTCGGACAATTGCATCATGTTTTGATTCGCTTTGAGATCGGGATAGCGCTCCGCCACCATCATCAACCGCCCCAGCGCACCGGCCAATCCGCCCTCGGCGGCGGCCAGATTTTTCACGGCGGTGGCGTCCCCTGGATTACTGGCGGCCGCCTGGGACGCGGTGTAAGCCAGATTGCGCGCGTTGGTCACGCTTTCGAGCGTTTCGCGTTCGTGCTTCAGATAACCCTTGGCCGTTTCGACCAGATTCGGGATCAGGTCGTAGCGACGTTTGAGTTGCACATCAATTTGCGCGTAGGCGTTCTTGAACCGGTTGCGCAGCGAGACGAGATGATTGTATTTGCCAATCACCAGCAACACCACCAACACAGCCAAGCCGACCAGCACCACCAGCGTAATTAGTAATGAACTCATAAAACCCTTTCTTTCAGTTGCTGGCTTCTAAGCTAATTCGACCCGCACAGCAATTACAATTTCACCCAACAATTCCATTTGAACCCGCCACGCCAACCATTATCGGAAGCATGCCACTGAAAAATTGGAAGAGCTTCTCGCCTCCGAACATCTCGGGCGAAGCCCAGCTCGGCTGGGAGCTGGTGCGAGACGCAAGCCGATCTCGACTTCCAAATCCGACGCTCCAGTTGGCAAGCCTCGCGACAATGAACGCAAGGAAACCACCCGAAGGAACAAGCTGACAAGAGGCAGAGAGACGGATCTAACGTCGGCGCAGCCGCGCGCGCCACCCCTTCACTCCATTACGCTCCGCGCGTCCACCGTGACAATGCCCCCCGGCCAATTCCAGCGCCCGCAGCAGTTCGGACACGGCGGTGATTTCATTGCTCTTGTCGGGTACCTTGATTGATCCCAACGCCAGCCGATTGGTGCTGGCCCAAGCGCTGACCGGATGAATCGCGCTCTGGCTCTTGGCGGAATCAAAACTCCGCCACCCGGTCTTACCATCCAACGCGACAATCTTCGCCTCCACTGCCTGCCTCAAGGATTGCGTCCAGTTCAGAAACACGGCGGAGAATGACTCCGGCGCGAGCAGCAGTTCTTCAACGCAGCATATGCCGCCAGCTTTGCGGCGAGTTTTGACGTCCGGAAAACCGGAATTGACAGGTTGACCTAAGTGATGAAGGTTGGCATACATTCCGAGTTCAGATAAGATATATCATCCCATGAAGTGGCGTGAGAAGCGTGAAGGTTTTGCGGGGCAACGCCTGGTGGTCGTGCCGCGTCCGATTTTATCCACAGCTTCGAAATCGCCGTTACTACGGCACTTGCTGCCAACAGATGCCGGATATTATCCCAAAGCCAGAGGGCATACCTGCGTACGCGAAAAAGGCTGCCCCGAGGTTGTTTTTATCTATTGCGCGGAAGGAAATGGCTGGTGCGAAATCGCTGGTTACCGGTATGCCATTACCAAGAACCAGTTGCTGGTCATCAATGCCGGTACGCCGCACGTTTACGGAGCGGAGAAAAGATCGCCGTGGACGATCCATTGGTTTCATGCGGTCGGCGAGAACGTGCCGGTGTATCTGGAGCAACTCGAAGTTTCCGCAGCGAAACCAGTGGTACCGCTGGGTGGTGACGTACAGGTGTTTTCGTTGTTCGAGGAGGTGTTGGAAGGTTTGGAGCACGGTTTCACTTCCCCGCACCTGACTTACGCGGCGCATGTACTCGCGCATTTGATGGGGCTGATCCTGCGACACAAGGACGAATTCGGCTATGGTGAGGTCAGTGTGCGCAAACGGGTGGAACGCAGCATCGAGTTCATGAAGGGACATCTACGCGAACCGCTGACCGTGGCGGCATTGGCTGCGCTGGCCAACCTGTCGCGCTCGCACTATACCGCGTCGTTCCGCCGCGTGACGGGTTACGCACCGTTGAGCTATCTGAATCACCTGCGGATGCAACGCGCTGTGCAACTGCTCAACGCGACGGATTTGTCCGTCAAGCAGATCAGCGAACAACTCGGTTTTTCCGACCAGTTTTATTTCTCCCGCGCCTTCAGCAAAATGCACAATCATTCGCCATCGGAGCATCGGCGACGCTATGCGGCCTGAAATTCCGTCGGAGTTTCAGACGGGCGCTGGCGGCGGTTAAATGTCCATGAGTTCCGGTGTTCAGTCCATTCCCAATCCGGCGTTTTCATGAGAAAGTAGCACCGCACTAAAGAAATGGTCCCAAAGTGCAGCGTGGCGTGTGTCGTCAAGCAAACGGACCTTTCCGGTGCCAATCAAAACCAAAATCCAACATGAAAACTAATCAGATCACCGCATTGGCCGCCGCCGTTTTAAGTCTGGCGCTGGCCGCGCCAATCCCGGCGCAAACTGTCCCGGGTAGTATGTTGTTCACGCCGAACGTGGACTTGTCCCAAGGAGCGCAAAATGGCTACGTCGGCTATGTGGGCGGCGTGTTCCTCACTTCTTATAATTATTATCCGCAGGTCAATTCCCTGGGTTACTTTGATTTCGACGGCGACGGCTTGGTGAATAGCCACACCCTTTCGCTCTGGGATTTGAGCGCGGGCAATATCTTGCTGGCCACCGCCGTCATTCCGGCGGGAACCGAGGCGGCGCTGGTCAACGGCTTCCGTTGGGTGCAACTGCCGGAGACCGTGAATCTCACCTATAACAACTGGTACCTCATCAGCGCGCAGGTGGATAACGTGGACACTTGGGGTGATTTCATCACCAATAATGGCGGGGCTGGGCAAATCAATTGGAGCGAACAATACGTCAACCTGCAGGATGGCTATCAATTTTCCCGCGCCGGACGGTACGGGGACACGTCGTTGCCCGGCGGTCAGGCCGGAACGGACGCCATTTATCCTGCGGCGAATCTTGGTTACAATGTCATCCCCGAACCGGGCACGGCTGGCTTGTTGGCCGTCGCCGCTTTCCTGTCAGCATTGACGCAGCGGCGGAAGCGTTAAGAAAATTAAGTGAACAGTCCGGGGTCGTCATTTTCAATGGCGACCCTTTTGCTTTTATCTAGCGCGATCGTGACCAGGAAGTTCCGCAAACGCCCGGCACATCAGCGAGGAGCAAAGATAAAAGCAAACTTTGCGCCTTGGCGGCTACGAAATCATTTAATCCGCTATAATAGCAAGCGGCTAATTGTCCATACAGTTCGGACGCCCGTCCATTCCCTGAAGAGGACGCTGCCTCTATAGTCTCGTCTTAGCTTAAGGGTTCCGTCTCGTGGTCGTGTTATTTCAGCCGAACACGACTGAAAAGGGGGCGGACTTAAGGAGCGTTCGCCAACTAATAAATTAAGCCATGAAGACAGCAACCAGCGTTATTCTTCCATCCACCCGCGCGCATCTGAAATTACTTTTAGCCGTTGCCACGCTCAGCGCAAATTATGTCTTCGCCGCCACCGAACAGTGGCAGGGCGGATCCGGCGTCAGCGCGTCGCTTAACTGGACGGACCCGGCCAACTGGACAGCTCCGAAACAAACTTACTACAACCAGGTCCAATTTCTCGGGACAGGGGCCAATGCCGTCAATGATTTCACGGTCAACAACATTCTCGATGCCGCCACGGGCGTCGCGCAGATGCCGATTTGGGAATTGGATTACATGCCGACGAACGGCAATTACGTCACGCTCATCAATCCGGGCGTCACGCTGACGCTCGGGGCCGGTTGGGGTAGTTTGTACGTAGGCGCGGACATCCAACACAGCAGTCAACCGGCGCCGGCCAACGCGGTGGAAACCATCCGCATCGAAGGCGTGGGCGGTGCGCTGAACCTCGGCGGCAATCTCTATCTTGGCCAAGGCTCGGTCAGCCCCAACGATGCGCATAACGTGACGCTCGATTTATCGGGATTGGACAACTTCACGCACACCGGCTCGCAGATTTCCATCGCTTCCGGCACACTGCAACATGCGCATGGCGTTTTTTATCTCGCCAGGACCAACCAGATTTCCCTCGGCAACGATTTCCAGATCAGCAGCCAAAATTACAGCAATTCCCTGCCGGTCGAAGTCTATCTCGGACAGGCGAACAACATCAGTCTCGGCTCCGGAAACCTCGTGGTGGGCGGCACGGGAACAACCGCTGCCGGCGCCTGGATAAAATTTAATCCCACGTTTCTACCATCGGTACCGACTGCCTATTTTCACAGTTCTCGTAGTGACGGACGCATCGCAAACTTCTGGATCGCCAACGGCAACGGCGGCCCGAACGTGCCCGGGACCGCGCTGGCTGATTTCACGGGCGGCAGCGTGGCGCTGCTGGTGGACAGCCTGCAACTCGGGCGGGCGGGCACGGCCAGCGCCACCGGCGTTTTGACCCTGAACAACGGATTGGTGGACGTGAACAATGCCACCATCGGCAACCAGCAAGTGACCAGCGGCGGCGCGGGCGTCGGGCTTGTCAATCTCAACAGTGGTTCTGGCACCAATGCCACGTTGCGCGTCAACGGCACGCTAACCTTGGCGGCAGCGACGGGGACTTTGACGCCGGGCACGGCGGGCACCATCAACGTCAACGGCGGCGCGTTGGCGGCGGGCAACATCGTCAATGGCGGCGGTGCGGGAACGATCAATCTTTCCGCCGGTGCGCTGACGGTTGGCGGCTCGGCGGGAACGCTGGCCGCGCCCCTCACGCTGTTGGCAACCACTAATTCAAGTTTCAATCTGGCTTTGGCCTCGGGCGCAAGCAGCGTCGTGGTGAACACGTTGCGGACGGGAGGAACGACCAATCTCATCAATATCGTGTCCGCGCCGCCGTTGGCGAGTTATCCCACGCAATTGGTCGTCGTCAAATACTCGGGTAGCATTGCCGGTGCGGGTTTCAATTTTGGTTTGGGCACGCTGCCGCCTTTGTTCGCGGGGTATCTGGTCAACAACACCGCCAATGGGTCCATTGATGTCGTGCTGACCACCGGTTCGACGATTCTGACCTGGGCGGGAAATGTGAATGGAAATTGGGATACCATGACGGCCAACTGGCTGGCTGGTGGCGCGGCCACTTACACAGATGGCCAGTTTGTGCGTTTTCAGGATGGCGCGACCACGGCCAACATCAATCTGACCACGGCGCTTTCACCCAGCAGCATTACGGTGAGCAATAACTCGCAGGGATACACTTTTGGCGGGGTGGGCTCGCTGGTCGGGACGACGGGATTGGTAAAGGACGGCGCGGGCCGATTGATTTTGAATCACAGCGGCGACAACAATTTCACGGGCGGTGTCACCATCAACAACGGCGCGTTGCAAATTGGGAACAACGACAACGCGGGAAATCTTCCGGCGGGCAGTGTGGTGAACCACGGCAACCTGACGTTCGCGCGTTCCGATTCCATCACCGTGGCGAATAGCATTTCCGGCACGGGTTCGTTCACTCAAGCGGGCGCGGGCGGAACGCTGTTGTTGAGCGGCGGAAACAGCTACGCCGGTAATGTGCTGGTGACGAACAACAGCACACTGGTAGCCGGCAGCGCCCCGGCCTTGGGCGCGAGCAGCGGAAATCTCATCATCGCGAGCGGGTCAACTTTTGATCTCAATGGTTACGCCAGTCCGAAACCGATCATCGTGTCGGGCGCGGGCGTGGACGGCGCCGGGGCCATCGTGGATTCGGGCGGCGCGGTTTATGGCATCGCCACAAGCGTAACGCTGGCGGGCAACACCACTTTCAGCCTGCAGAACCGCTGGGATTTGACAGGCAGTTTGAACACCGGCGGCAACGCTTACGACCTGACGCTGCTGGGCGCGGGTTACTTTGAATGGAGAAATCTTTCGGTGGATTCCGCCTTGGGCAACCTCTTTCTCCAATCCGGGCAATTGGGCATCGTCGGCAGCACCAGTCTCGGCAATCCGGCACGGACACTGACGCTAAGTTCCGGTGCGGCAATCGTGTTTTACGGCGGGCCATTCTCCAGCGTGAATAAGAACGTGGACTTTCAAAGCGGCGGCAACATTTTCAACTACGGCGGCAACAATATCATGAGCGGCACCATGACGTTGGAACCCGGCTTCTGTTCCTTTGATGTCAGCGGCGGCACGTCCTTGACGTTGAGCAATGTCCTGACCGGTTCGGGCGTTTTGTATCAGAACAACGGCAGCGGCACGATCATTCTCGCGGGCAACAGCCCGGCCTTCACTGGCGGCGTGTTGACCTATAATGGCGCGCTCTTCTTGAACGGCATGATTGGTTCGGGCATCACCAGTCAATTCGGCACGCTCGTCGGCGGAACGGGCACGGCTACGGGATTGGTGGACATTGGCGGCGCGCTCGTGCCCGGCGGAGTCAATGTGGTCGGCACTTTTCACGCGCAAGGCGGTCTGGTGTTGGAAGGCGGCGCGGTGGTGACCAACGACCTCGCGGCTTTGCCCGGGCCCAATAATGACCTCGTGCAAGTCATCGGCGATTTGACGGCCAATGGCAACGATCTCTACATCAATCCGATTGGCGGCAGTCTCGCGAACGCGTCGTACCCGCTCTTTACCTACACGGGCAACCTAATCGGCTCGTTCGGCAACGTGACGACCATTGCGCCGACGGCTTACACATTGGTACTGACCAATGTGACCACGACTTCGCCGAAGGAGATTCGCGTCATCGTTTCAGGCAGCCAGCCGCGGTCGCTGGTTTGGAACAATGCCAGTTCCAGCGGTGTCTGGGACGTGCAAGGTTGGGCGAATTGGTCGAACCTCGTCACGCACACATCGCCCGAACAATTCCTCGCGCTGGACGCGGTGTTGTTCAGCGACGTGGGCGCACCGTCCACCAGCATTGACATTCCTGCGTTGGTGGTGCCGTCCGCCCTGACGGTCAACGCCAGCGTGGACTACAACTTTGCCGGCAACGGTGCAATCGGCGGCACCGCGAGCCTCGTGAAACAAGGCGGCGGCACGCTGAATCTGGCGGTTGCGGGATCGTTCTCGGGCGCGGCCACCATCAGCGGTGGAACGGTGAAGACCATCAAACCCGCGTTGAATTCCGTTTCCTCCCTCACCATCACCAACGGCGGCACGCTTGATTTCTCGGGCAATGCCGTGACGGGAAACAAATCGTTGACGCTCGCGGGCGCGGGCGTGGGCGGGCGCGGCGCGTTGGTCAACAACAGTAACGATTTCTACAATCAGGTTTTCAGCATCAATCTGGTTGGCGATGCGACCATCGGCGGCAGCAACCGCTGGGACCTCGTCAGCGGCGCGACGGTTTCCGGCCCGCACAAACTGACCATCCAGCGTTCCGCCGCCGGCGGCTATCAGGAATGGGATTCCGTCGCCGTGGGCAGCGACGTAAGCGAGATCGAATTAGCCGTGGGCAATCTCGGTATCAAGAACATGTCGTCGAGTTTCGCCAATCCCAACACGGTTTTGACGGTCAACACCAACTGCGAACTTTCGTTCTGGAGCGGCGGTTGGAATGGCAGCATCCACGTCCGCACCAATGGTCGCGTCAATCTCTGGACCGCCCCGTCGGCGTTCACCGGCGGCAACATCATTTTGGACGAGGGCGCACACTGGCTGGCTTGGTCCGGCAGCGGCCCGCAACTTTACGGCAACGCGGTCACGCTCAATGGCGTCGCGCATCTACTCATCGGCGACTATAGCCGCATTTACACCAACGTCATCAGCGGCCCCGGCGGCATGTTGATCGAGAATTGGAATCAACAGATGGTGCTCTCGGCGGCGAACACTTACACCGGCCCGACCATCATCGCGAACGGGCCGCAAATCGCCCTGACCAACAACGGCAGTATTTCGCACAGCGCCCTGCTCTTCTTCGGCGGCAGCGACGCCAATTCCGTCCACATTGATGTCAGCGGGCGCGGCGACAAAACGCTGACGCTGGCGAGCGGCCAGACCTTGGCGGGCATCGGCGCCGTGGCCGGAAATCTGGTGGTCAGTCCGGACGCAACGCTGGCTCCCGCGGGAACGAACACGACCATTGGTTATACCCTCGGCGCGAACGCGACGGGTGGCATTTCGGCGACCAACAACATCGTCCTGAACGGCACTACGACCATCAAACTGAACGGCTCAGGAATGAACGACACTCTTCAAGCCGGTGGCAACATCACCTACGGCGGCACGTTGAATCTCGCGAACATCAACGCCGCGCCGCTGGCCAGTGGCGACACGTTCCAAATCTTCAACGCGGCGAGCCGTTCCGGTTCGTTTGCGGCCATTGTTCCCGCGACGCCGGGCGCGGGACTGACTTGGGATTTATCCCAACTCAGCCTCGGCAAGATCAGTGTGGCGGGCGCGGGAGCGCAACCCACGTTCACCGGCACTTCAGTGTCGGGCGGCAACTTCATCTTCAGCGGGTCGGGCGGTCTGGCGGGCGGCACTTATTATGTGCTGACCTCGACGGACGCAGCGGCCCCGCTGGCCAACTGGATTCCGATTGCGACGAACCTCTTTGATGGCGGCGGCAATTTCAGCTTCACCAACGCGGTGAGCGCCGATGCCCAGCGATTTTTCATCCTCCAGATTCCGTGAAATTTAATGAGTAAATCCGACTGAATCTGTTTGCCCGCACGTCACCGGTTCCGTGGTGGCGCCGGGGCAAACCGGTTCGCGAACAACTGCGACTGTTGCCTAACTTGAAAACGACACGAACCAAAGCCTCGAACCGATCCGCGTTCACGCTGATTGAATTGCTGGTGGTGATTGCCATCATCGCCATCCTCGCGGCCATGTTGTTGCCGGCATTATCGCGGGCAAAACTCCGCGCGCATAGCATCAGTTGCATCAACCAGCTCAAGCAGTTGTCGCTGGCCAATCTGATGTATTCTGACGATACGGGCGTGTGGGTTGGCGCAACCGATCCCAATCCCGCTTTGAGCCAGGGTGATTGGATGTACACGATGATCAGCTATTACGGGAACACCACCAATCTGCTGGTTTGTCCTGCCGCGCCGGACAAGGGCATCACTCCCGGCGCGGTCAATGTTCCGGGCACGAGCGATTCAGCCTGGCATTGGACAATTTCCACGCCGCCCTACAGCGGCAGCTATGGCTACAATTGCTGGCTCAATTTGGGTTTGGGCAACGCGGCCACGCGGCCCGACAATGTGATCAAAAAACCGGCTGCGGTGCAGCGCGTGAGCACCACGCCGATGTTCATGGATAGCATCTGGATCAACTGCGATCCGCTCGAAACGGACCCGCCCGCCCGCGACTTATACAATGGCGACCAGTCCAAGGAAGGCATGCCGCGCGTGACCATTGCGCGTCACGGCGGTCGCGCCGCTGCCGCCGCTCCGCGCAGCGTTGGCATTGGCGCGGCCCTGCCCGGCGCCATCAACATCGCCTTCACGGACGGCCATGCCGAGCAGGTCAAATTGGATCAACTGTGGAGCTACGACTGGCATCGGAATTGGAAAACGCCCACCATTCGCCCGCCGTGATGTTGGCCGCGCGACAGAAAGAATCCGTTTCCGGAGTTGATGAACAACCCGGAGCAAACCGGGAAAGACTGGGTTGCGTTCGATTGATTTCCAGCCGTTTCAAGTCGAGTTCATTTGTGCGAATCAGAATTGCCAGAGTTTTGCCGGGCGTGTGCGCTGGCTTGGCGTTGGCCCACTTGGGACTGGCGGGGCCACTGCCGCCGCCCGTGCAGAACGGCGATTGGCTGCGAATGACCAATGGCCATGTTCGCCTCGAATACAATCTGGCCACGGGCCGCGCCAATTTCTACTGGCAGGACGCGCTCAAGGTGGCGGGCTTTTACGCGGGCGTGGGCTTGTATTCCGGCGTAACGCTCACCAATTACGTGACCGGCACGGTCTATCTGAATCGCGCGTGGAGCGTGACCAACAACACCGTGGTCGTCACTTCGACCCGCGCGGATTTGCCGACCATGAAGCAAACTTTCATTCTGGACGAGGACGATAGTTTCCTGACGCGCGTCGAGATGCAGGGCAGCGCATTGGAATCGCGCTGGATGGGACCGGTGGTGATGGACACGACCGGCGGCGTGGACCTTGGCAGCTATGACGACAATCGCGCGTTGATCGTGCCGTTCGACAATGACTCGTTCACGTTCAGTTACAACGCCATGCCCATCAACAACACCAGCACGAGCTACGAGGTGTCGGCGTTTTACGACAACACCAGCCGCCACGGACTCGTCGTCGGCTCGGTCACGCACGATACCTGGAAAACCGGGATTTATTTTCAGGGCGCGAATGCACGACTGAACGTGCTGAATGTTTTCGGCGGCGTGACCTCAAGCGACACGCGCGATGTCGAGCCGCACGGCCCGGTGACGGGCAACACGATTGTCTCGCCGACCGTGTTCGTTGGGTTCGGCACGGATTGGCGGACGGTGCTGGAGGATTTCGCCGAGGCGAATACCCGGTTCGCACCCAAGCTGACATGGAATGGCGGTGTGCCGTTCGGTTGGAACAGTTGGTACGCCTACGGCACAAGCGTCAATTACGACAACGCCACGGCGGTTGCGAACTTTATCAAAAGCGATCTTCAGACGAACCACTTTCTCAGCCAGGGCACGGTCTATATCAATCTCGATTCGTTTTGGGATAACATGAGCACCGCGCAACTGGCGCAGTTCGTGAACGTCTGCCACGGCAACGGCCAGAAGGCCGGCATCTATTGGACGCCGTTCGTTTTTTGGGGCACACCGGCGCAAGGCTCGAATTGGACGATGACGGCGAGCAGCGTTTACAAATGGAGCGACGCGTATCTCCGCACCGCCGCCGGAAGTCCGCAGGTCATTGACAGCGGCGTGGCGATTGACCCGACGCATCCCGGCTTCCAGACGCTGGTTTCCTATCAGATCGGTTATTTCAAAAGTCTTGGCTTCGATTATCTCAAGCTGGATTTTCTTTCCCACGGTGCGCTGGAGGGAACGCATTACGACCCGAATGTCACCACGGGCATCCAGGCGTACAACCTCGGAATGCAATATCTGGTGAACCAAAACAATGGCCGGATGTTCCTCAGCGAATCCATCGCACCCATCTTCCCGTATCAATACGCGCATGCCCGCCGCATCTATTGCGACACCGCCGGTTCGATCAACGACACGAAATCCACCATGCAGGCGATCAATTACGGCTGGTGGCTCAATGGCCGATTGTATCAATTCAATGATCCTGATATGTCGAAGCTGACCGGGTTCACCGCGAACGAAAACCAAAGCCGCATCATCAACTGCGCCGTGGCGGGAACGGTTTTCCTGAACAGTGACGATCTGACCTCCGCCGCCGCGCAAAGCCTGGCCCGGAATTGTCTCACCAAAGCCGGCATCAATGAGGTCGCCCGCGCGGGCGTTTCCTTCCGCCCGATTGAGGGCAATACCGGCGCGGACGCGAGCGACGTGTTTGTCCGTCAGGACGGCGCCACCTGGTATGTGGCGGTGTTCAATTATTCAAGCAGCAGCACGGTCAAGATTCTTAATCTTGCGCGACTCGGGATTACAGGAACGTACACGGCGGTTGATTCGTGGACAGGCGCGGCGACCGCGGTCAGCGGTGCGACGTGGAACGTCGGTCTGGGTGCGCGGCAGGCAAGACTTTTCCGGCTCGGCGCGGGTAACACCAGCGCCATTGGCCCGAGCAGTCAAGCATTGGTCGTTGGCAGTGCGACGACGTTCAACACCGCCGCGTCCGGCACGCCGCCATTCACCTACGAATGGCGCAAAAACGGCGTGCCGCTGTCCGGAGCGAACGCGAATGCGCTCACGATCAATTCCACGACGTTGAACGACGCGGGAGTTTATACGGTGATTGTCACCGGTCCCAACGGCGTCGTGACCAATCACGCGACGCTGGCACTTTCCGGGCCGACCACTTTGTCCGCGCAACTGCGCGGCGACAATCTGGTTCTGGATTGGTTGCCGGGTTACACCGGCTGGCGATTGCAAGCCCGTGCCACTTCATCCGCCCCGGACTGGGACGCAGGCTGGTCAATCGTAACTGGCTCGGAATTTACCAATTGCTGGTTTGTTCCCGTCTCCGGCCCGGACTACGGCCGCTTTTTTCGCCTGATTTCGCCCTGAAAAACTGATTTAAGACCGCATGATCACCGCCACACCAACCGAAACCTCATCGCTCAAGGCCCATTACCATCTTGGCTACGTCTGGCTGATTTCCATCGTCGCCGCGATGGGCGGCTTGCTGTTCGGCTGGGATTGGGTCGTCATCGGCGGGGCCAAACCATTTTTCCAACGCTACTTTGAACTGACGAGCGAAGCGCAGATCGGCTGGGCGAACAGTTGCGCGTTGATTGGTTGTCTCGCGGGCGCGTTGATCGCCGGCGGCTTGAGCGACCGCTTCGGACGCAAACGCCTGCTCATCATCGCCGCGTTGTTGTTCGCCGTCACCTCGGTTGGCAATGCGCTGGCGCACAACTTCACGGTCTTCATCACGTGGCGCATCCTTGGTGGCGTGGCCATTGGTCTCGCGTCAAATCTGTCACCGATGTACATCGCCGAAGTCGCTCCGGCGCAGATGCGCGGCAAACTGGTTTCCATCAACCAGCTCACCATCGTCATCGGCATCCTGCTGGCGCAATACCTCAACTGGTTCCTCGTGCGTAAACTGCCGCCCGGCGCGACGGATGAGTTCATCCGCAACTCGTGGTTCGGACAACAAGGCTGGCGTTGGATGTTCGGCCTGACCGCCGCCCCCGCGCTCGTGTTTTTCCTTGGAATGTTGTTTGTCCCCGAAAGCCCGCGCTGGCTCGCGAAGAACGGCAAAGCCGCCCGCGCCCGGGAAATTCTGACCCGCATCGGTGGCGTCCCCTACGCCGCCGCCGCCGTCGCGGACATCCAATCCACGCTGGCGAGCGAGGCGGTTCAACGGGTGCGCTTTTCCGATTTGCTCGATCCAAAAATCCGCCGGGTGCTCGGGCTGGGAATCATCCTCGCCGTGTTCCAGCAATGGTGCGGCATCAACGTCATCTTCAACTACGCCGAGGAAATTTTTCACGCCGCCGGTTACGACATTTCTTCCGTGCTGAAAAACATCGCGTGGACCGGTTCGGTGAACCTGACCTTCACGTTCATCGCCCTTGGCGTTGTGGATCGCGGCGGCCGCCGCCCATTGCTGCTATTCGGTTCGGCGGGACTGGCGTTGATCTACATTGCGATCGGTTTCTGTTACAGCCAGGGCGTGCAAGGTTTGCCGATGCTCCTGCTGGTGCTGGCGGCGATTGGTTGTTACGCCATGTCGCTCGCGCCGGTGACGTGGGTGGTGATCGCGGAAATCTTCCCGAACCGTATTCGTGGTGCGGCGATGGCGGTCGCGGTTTCGGCTTTGTGGATCGCCTGTTTTATTCTCACTTACACGTTCCCGATTTTGAACGCGAAACTGGGCCCGGCCGGGACGTTCTGGCTTTACGGCGCGATCTGCGTCGCCGGATTTATTTACATCAAACTCAAATTGCCCGAAACCAAGGGCAAGTCGCTTGAACAATTGGAACGGGAACTCGTGGATCGGAAGGAATCAAGAAAATGAAGTCGCTGAAATCGCAGTCACAGCTCGCAAAACCACGCGCCGCCGTCTCGGTGCGTGTCGCCGATTTGGTCCTGCCCACCTACCTGCCCGCCGCGCCGGAGAAGAATCCGATGTTTTTGGAGAAGCGCGTTTATCAAGGCAGCAGCGGAAAAGTTTATCCGTTGCCATTCACCGATCGCATCGCGGAAAAACCGGTGAACCGCAAATGGAAAGCCATCTGGATCGAGAATGATTTCATCCGCGCGCTGGTGCTTCCCGAAATCGGCGGACGCATCCATGTCTTGCAGGACAAGACGAACGGTTACGACGTGCTTTACAATCAGCCGGTCATCAAACCGGCGCTCGTCAATCTGGCCGGGCCGTGGATTTCTGGCGGCATCGAATTCAACTGGCCGCAGCACCATCGTCCCGCAACCTTTCTGCCGGTGGATTTCGAGATCGAGAAACACGCCGACGGTTCGGCCACGATCTGGTGCAGCGACCATGATCCCCTGTGCCGGATGAAAGGGATGCACGGCGTTTGTTTGCATCCCGGCCGCGCGTATCTCGAACTCAAAGTCCGGGCCTACAATCGCACGCCGTTCGTGCAGACATTCCTGTGGTGGGCCAACGTCGCCACACGCGTGCATGAGGCGTATCAAAGTTTTTTCCCGCCGGATGTTTACTACGTCGCCGATCACGCGCGCCGCTCGATGAGTGAGTATCCGTTGGCGCAGGGTCATTACTACGGCGTGGACTACGGCACGCGCGGACGCAAAGGCATTCCACCGAGTGAAGTGCCCAGCCAATTTGTGCCGCCGCATTGCGTGAATGTGGCGGCAGGCATCCTGCCTGCCGTAGAGCCGGGCTTCCAGCCCGGCGGAAAGAGCGTGGCTACGACAGCGGGCGTGAAGAACTCGGAGGCTGTCGCGCCAGCGGAGGCAAATCCGGGCGGCAAGATGCCGTCCTCCACGGCAGGCAAGATGCCTGCCGCTACCTACGCGCCAAACGACCTGTCATTCTACGCCAACATCCCCGTGCCCACGTCCTACATGTGTATGGGCAGCAAGGAGGATTTCTTCGGCGGCTACGATTTCAAGGCCCGGGCGGGTATCGTTCACATCGCAAACCACCACATCTCGCCCGGTAAGAAACAGTGGACGTGGGGCAATCACGAGTTCGGTTACGCGTGGGATCGCAATTTGACGGACGCGGACGCCAACGGCGAATACGGTCCGTACATCGAACTCATGGCGGGCGTCTATACGGATAACCAGCCCGACTTCAGTTTCCTGCAACCCGGCGAAACGAAAACGTGGAGCCAGTTCTGGTATCCGATTCAACAAATCGGCCCGGCGCAGCACGCGAATCTGGATGCGGCAATTGCATTGCGCGTCTTGAACTGCGGCGGCAAACGCAGCGCGGCGCCGCTTGCGCTGGGCATATCGGTGACGAGGAAATTTCCCAAGGCAAAAATTTCTCTTTCTGCCAAAGGCAAAAGCATCCGGCAACTCACTCGTGATCTCGCCCCGGGCGTCCCCTTCGTCACCGAGGTCGCCTTGCCCTCTGGTATTACCGAAACCGATTTGCTCCTGCGCATCACCGATGCCGTCGGAAACAAAATTATTTCCTACCAACCCACGCCGCGCGTCGTGGGGAAAGTCCCGCCACCGGCCACCGAACCACCTGCGCCTGCTGACATTGCCAGTGCCGACGAACTTTACGTCACCGGCCTGCATCTTGATCAATATCGTCACGCCACGCGCTGCGCCACGTTGTATTGGCGGGAGGCCTTGCGGCGCGATCCGCTGGACGCCCGCTGCAACAACGCGATGGGCTTGTGGCATCTCAAGCGTGGCGAGTTTGCCGTGGCGGAAAAGTTTTTCCGCCAGTCCATCGCACGACTTACGTGCCGGAATGGCAATCCCTACGACGGTGAACCGCTTTACAATCTCGGCCTCTGTCTGCGTTATCTGGGTCGCGATGAGGAAGCCTACGACGCTCTTTACAAAGCCACTTGGAATCAAGCGTGGGCGGGCGCGGCTTATCATGCGCTCGCGGAGATTGACGCCACGCGAAACGATTGGGTCAAGGCTCGCGAACATTGCGAACGCTCAGCTCGCAGCGGTGGTGAGAATAATCGTGTCAACAACCTCTGGGCCATCGCGGTGAAGCACACGGCCTCTGAATGGCAGGCTGAGGCGTTGCTCAAGCTCAATCGCGCGAGAGACCCGCTCGACTGGTGGACGCGCCATTTGCTCGGCGAACCGTTGCTTTGTGATTTACAGACGCGCCTGGATATCGCTCACGACTACGCCCGCGCCGGGCAGTTTGCCGAAGCCATCAAACTACTCACCGACGCCGTCACTCAAGTTCGCGGCGAACGTTCTTCCCTCTCCCCGGGGAAGCGAGCCGGGGTGAGGGGGAGCGATAACACCAATCTCCTCGACCAAAGCTGGGGCGCGTTGCCGCTCGTGCATTACACCCTCGGCTGGCTGGAACAAAAATGTGGTAATCATCGCGCGGCGCTCAAGCATTTCAAAACCGCCGCCACGCTGCCGCCGGATTATTGTTTCCCCGCGCGCCTCGAAGAGATCGCCATTCTTGAAGCCGCGATGCGCGCCAATCCGAAGGATGCCCGCGCGGCTTATTATTTAGGCAACTTGTTTTACGACCGCCGCCGCCACGACGAAGCGATTCAACTCTGGGAACGCAGCGCGAAGCTTGATTCCGACTTCTCCGTCGTCTGGCGCAATCTTGGTATTGGCTATTTCAATATCCGCAAGCAACCTGCCAAAGCCCGCGCGGCTTACGACCGGGCGTTCAAAGCAAATTCCACCGATGCGCGGTTGTTTTATGAACGTGACCAACTCTGGAAACGCCTTGGGGCTAAACCCGCGCAACGACTGCGCGAACTGGAGCGGCATCGCGAGCTGGTGCAGCAACGCGACGATTTGAGCGTGGAGTTGAGCGCGCTTTACAATCAGACCGGACAGCATGAGAAGGCGCTCGCACTGGTCAGTACACGCAACTTTCAACCGTTGGAAGGCGGTGAAGGCGGCCCGCTGGGCCAATGGGTTCGTTCCCATCTAGCCTTGGGCCGGCGCGCGTTGACGGCTCAAATGAAGCGCCGGGATCCGCTCAAAAACGTGCTGACTCACTTTCAAGCCGCGTTGACCGCGCCGCAAAATCTGGGAGAAGCCAAGCACCTGCTCGCCAATCAAAGTGACATCTACTACTGGCTCGGCTGCGCTTGCGCCGCGTCCGGCGACCAATCGTCCGCGCGCCGTTATTGGTCCGCCGCCGCCAATTTCAAAGGTGATTTCCAGGAAATGAGCGTCCGCACCTTCAGCGAAATGACCTATTACTCCGCGCAATCGTGGGAGAAACTTGGGCAACATCGCAAAGCCAGAAAATTGCTTCAGGCGCTGCTGGCCTACGCGCAGCAACTTCAGAAAACCCGCGCGAAAATTGATTACTTCGCCACCTCTCTGCCGACGATGCTATTGTTCGATGACGACCTGCAATTCCGGCAGGAAACGACGGCGCTGTTTCTGCAAGCGCAGGCGCACTTGGGACTGGGCCGCAAAACCAAAGCGCGCACCTTGCTCCAAACCGTCCTGCGGCGCGACCCCAATCACGCGCTGGCGTCGGACTTCCTGCGAGGACTCGCATCGTGAACGCGATCGGCAACAGTTACGAAGTGCGGCAGGAGCAAGGATTCGCCGTTTATGTGCTGGCCAATTCCGAGGTGGAACTGGCGGTCGTGCCCGAACTTGGCGCGCGCATCATTTCACTGCAAGACCTGCGCACCGGTCGCGAATGGCTCTGGCATCCCACCGGTGGACGGAAGCTGTTTCGGAATTTTACCGGCGACGGCTTTGAGACCAGCCCGCTCATCGGCGTGGACGAATGTTTTCCCACCATTGCCCCGTGTCAACATCGGGGTCGCGCCTTGCCGGATCATGGTGAACTTTGGTCGGCCGCTTGGACGGTGGATTCGAACGCATGGGAAGCTGGCTTGCTGCGCACTAGCGCAAGTCTGAAAATCTCCCCGTTCGATTTCACCCGCACGATTGAACTCGTGGGAAACGAAGTCCAGTTTCAATACCAACTCACCAACCGCAGTCCGGCGCAGGAGCATTTTCTTTGGGCCATGCACCCGTTGCTGCGTTTGCAATCCGGTGATCGTTTGGAATTACCGGCATCCACCCGCGCCTTGTTGAATGGCGAACCTTGGTTGGACAACATCGGTTTGATTGGTTCCAGCGGAGATTGCGCCAAAGTTTTCGCTGCACCGGTGACGGAAGGTTTTGCCGCCATCAGCAATCCCGAGACCGGCGACCGTTTGGAATTTGAATGGGCGCCGACGGAAAACAATGTCTTGGGAGTGTGGTTGACGCGAGGCGGCTGGCATGGACATGAACATTTTGCCTTGGAGCCGACCAACAGCAACTCCGACATTTTGAGCGACGCCGCGACGTGTGGCCGGTGCGGCACCTTGACGGCGGGAGGAACGAGTGTTTGGCGGGTAAGTTTGCGGGTCGGCGCATGATGCCGAGGCCGCGATAGGTTAAATAGTTTTCGTTGCAGAATTTTGGACGCCAAGAACCGTTCCATTTGAGATATTGACCATGATGAGACTTCTATTCCGAAAACAGCTCCTAAGTTTGGCGGCTTTGACGGCGACTTCCGCCTTTGCCGCATCCGTGCCGCTGTCATCGCTTGACTTGAAACTCATGACTTGCGGTTGGAGCGAACCAAAAGTGAATCAAGCCATCGGTGGCGGGCCATTGAGTATCGCTGGAACGAAATTCACCGGCGGTATCGGTACGCACGCGAACAGCCAGTTGCGCGTGGATTTGGGCGGGAAAGCGCAGCGGTTTATGGCTCAAGTCGGCGTGAACGACAGCGCGAGCGCACAAGGCAGCGTGGAGTTCATCGTGCTGGGTGATAACCAGGAACTCTGGCGCAGCGGCGTAATGCAGGTCGGTCAGCCCGCAAAGTCCATGGATGTCAACTTATCGGGCGTGAAAATCCTGACGCTGCGCGCCACGGATGGCGGTGATGGCGAGAGCAACGACCATGCTGATTGGATCGAACCGCAAATCATCGTGGCCGAAGGTGCGACCCGGCCGGTTGCCCTGCCCGCCTATGAAACTTTCGCGGTGCGGACCAAAACGTTTGCGTTGAATTTTCAGGTGAAAGACGATGGCCGGCTTTACCAGCGCGCCATTGGCGGCAGGGAAAACTCCAAATTGCTTCGCACCGACGAGGCCTTTCCGCAATGGGGCGACGGTTATATTTGGGAGCCGGCGTTGCAGGTGGTTCACGCCGACGGCAACACGTCCACGGCCTTGCACTACGACGGATTGACGCGCGCTCCAGAAAGCGATGGGCGCGAATTGGTTCGCATCAAGTTGCGCGACCCCGCGTATCCATTTGAAATAGCGCTTTGTTTTCGTTCGGATCACGAGCGGGATGTCATCGAGCAATGGATGGAGATTCAACATCACGAACGCGGCATCGTAAAACTGGAGCAGATGGCGTCGAGCGCATTGCTGTTGGCGCCGACGAAGGTGCAATTGCTGCACTTTTTCGGTGATTGGGCGAAGGAAATGCAGCCGTTTATCGAGCCGCTGAATCCCGGCACGAAAGTGCTCGACTCCAAAATCGGCGTGCGGGCGCATCAGTTCCAAAACCCATCGTTTGTGCTCTCGCTCGACGGCGCGCCGCAGGAAAACAGCGGTCGCGTGCTGGCGGGTTCGCTCGCGTGGTCGGGGAGTTTTCGATTGGCCTTCGATAATTTTGCGACCGGCTTACGCGCCGTGTGCGGCATCAATCCTTTCGCCTCAACGTACCATCTCGAGGCGGGGGAAAAGTTCATCACGCCCGCGATGATTTGGACCTGGAGCGATCACGGTTTGGGTGACATGAGCCGCAAGCTGCATCGCTGGGTGCGGGAGTTTGCGTTGCGCGACGGCAACCAGCCGCGCACGGTGCTGCTCAACAATTGGGAAGCGACCGGATTTGATTTCGATTTCGACCGCATCGTGAGTCTTTACGATCCGGCGAAGGCCATCGGCACGGAGTTGTTTCTGCTCGATGACGGTTGGTTCGCCAATAAATACCCGCGTCTCAGTGACAACGCGGGGCTGGGCGATTGGGCGCCAAACTGGAAACGCCTGCCCAAGGGACTTGCGCCATTGGCCGCCGAAGCGAATCAACGCGGTCTGCAATTCGGCATCTGGATCGAGCCGGAGATGGTTAATCCCAAGAGCGAATTGTTCGAGCGGCATCCGGACTGGGTCATTCGCCAGCCGAAACGTGAATTGGAATTGCAACGCAATCAACTCGTGCTCGATCTCACGCGGCCCGAAGTGCAGAAGTTCGAATGGCAGGTGATTCAAAACATTCTCTCCGTGCCGGGCGTCGCGTATGCAAAATGGGATTGCAATCGTTACCTCACCCAGCCCGGCTCATCGTGGCTGAAGCCGGAGCGCCAGTCGCATTTATGGATTGATTACGTGCATGCGCTGTATGCGCTGATGGATCAAACGGCGAAAACTTTCCCAAAAACCGAGTTGATGCTTTGTTCCGGCGGCGGCGGACGCGTGGATTACGGCGCGTTGCAATACTTTCACGAATTCTGGCCAAGCGACAATACTGACCCGACGGTGCGCATCCCGATGCAATGGGATTACTCCTACTTTTTTCCGGCCATCAGTATGGCGAGTCACGTCACACATTCGGGCCATCGCCCGATGCACTTCTCGTGCAGCGTGGCGATGAGCGCCCGCTACGGCATGGACCTCGATCTCGTGAAACTGCCACCGGAAGACAAGGCCATCTGCGCACGGGCGATCACGGCTTACAAACGCATCCGCGACGTGGTGCATCGGGGCGATTTGTATCGTTTGGAACATCCGCACAACGCCGAACGTGGGGCGCTCAATTATGTTTCCCCGGACCAGACCAAAGCAGTGTTGTTTGTGTTCCAACTCAAGGACGGAGCGGCGCAACCGGTGCGTCCGCAAGGACTCGATGGGGCGCGGCGTTACACGGTGCGCGAAATGAATCCCGCGCCGGGCCGTGCGGCATTGGCGTCGGAAGGCAAATCATTCACGGGCGAGGAACTGATGCGTGATGGAATTATTCCAAACTGCGTGAAGGGACTCGAAGCTTGTGTCGTTGAACTTGCACCGTGACCGAAGGTTTTTGGTTTCAATTTACCCTGACAGATTTTTAGCTGGATCACATCCTTCCAATTGAACTTCTCATCTTTCCCTGCCGGCTCAAGGCGCCACCTGCAATTCGCGAATCGCGTTTCCCCACGGCGTGCCGCGTTTGGTGCAGTTCACCCGGAGTTGTTGGACTTCGACCAACGGGAAGGAAATCCGGTTGGTGCCGCCCTGCCCCTCGCTGGTTTGATACACTTCCGTCCACGTCTGACCGTCGGGGGAGACGGCGACGGAAAAAGCCGTGGCGTAGGCTTTTTCCCAGATGATGTTCACCTGACTGATTTTTCGCGGCGCGTTGAACGCCACGGCCAGCCAGGCATCATCCTGAAAAGCTGAAGACCAATAACTGTCTTCGTACCCGTCCACCGCGTAGGCCGGGCTGTGGGCCGGTTGATAAACCGACGAGGCGCTCACGGTGCAGTCCTCGAGAAGCGAGCCGCGTTGCGAACTGACGGTGACTTCGCGACTGCTGCGGACGGGCCGTCCGTCGGCACCGCGCAACTCCGCTTCCAGCGTGATCAATCCTTCTTCCGTCGGCCAGTTGATATCGAAACTCAGCTTGGCGGTGCCCCACGGCTCGATGGCGGCCTTTTGTTGTTGCCGGGACAGGGTCCGGTTGCCACGTTTCACCCGCAACGTCACCACGCCTTTCCAAGCCGGCTCCAAGTCATTGATCAGGAGAATCGGCACCGGCAGGTTGGCGCCAGGCTGAACCCGTTCGTTGCCGAAGTTCACCATCAGCCCGACCGGAGCGAAAGCGTCGCGGACGTAACGGTAAAATTCCGGTTCCCATTGCAGTTTGGCGACTTTGCCTTCCAGCCAATGATCGCTGGTCTGGCCATCGGCCCGCGCGTAACCGAGCGTGACAAAGTGCAGGACGGCGGCGCATTGCCGGTGCGCGCGCCAGAATTCCGTGGTCGCGGCCAGCCAGGTGGCTTGCAGATGCAAGCGTTGTTGCGGCGTGGCGTGGGCGCCCAGCACTCCGTCATACAAGGCGCGGGTAAGCGTGGTGGGCGTACCGTTCCGGTTCACCCAATGCCAGCCATATTCATTGTTGATGATGGCGTGTTGGCCGTCACCGCCACCGTTCTGGTAGGCTTCCGGGTTGGTATCCAGCCAGGTCAGTTGCGCCGGACGGAATCCGGCGTTGAACTGATACGGATGCTGCTCGCTCGTGTCGCCCGGCGTTCTGGGCCAGGAATAACCATCGTCCCACGGGCGATTCGAGAGATCCAGATGCCGGATTTGCATGAAGGCATCGCCCGTTTTCGGGTCCCGGGTTTCATTGCAAGCGTCCCAGATGACGACGCTCGGATGATTCCATTGGTCCTGCAGCCAATCGCGGTATTCCCGGGCCAATTCCTCGGTCGAGAGACCGGCGGGGACCAGCCCGCCAAACCAGATGGGAAACTCGTTTTGAATCAGGATGCCTTCCTCATCGGCAATCTCATACCAGCGTTCCGGCGGCAGGCCAATGCAGTAGCGCAGGCTGTTCCAGTGCATGTCTTTGACGCGCCGATGCAACCGGCGTACCCAGGCGTCGTTCCACGGCAGCGTCCCGCGCTCCGCATCCTCAAAGAACCGGTACAGCGTGAAATTGCTGCCGCGCAAAAAATACGGTTTGCCATTCAGAACACCCCGGCGTGTGACCGGATCGAAATGAAACTCCCGCATGCCGAAACGGGTTTTGAATTCGTCACCGGAAGTCCGCACCGTGATGCTGTACAGAAAAGGGTCTTCCGGCGACCAGAGCCGGCACCCGGCGATGGGTACCGTCACATCCAATTCCCGCAGTCCGGCGGGCGACTCGGCGGCAGCCTGACCCGCTAGTCGCCGACTTTTGGTTTCCCGCACTTCCACCGTCACCCGGGTGGCTTTGGTGCCGTCGAGATACACCCGCACTTTCGCCTGCTGCGACCCGAGGTCTGGCGCCACCTGCACATTCTCAATGCGCGGCGCGCTGGAGAGCAGCAGCGTGACGGAATCGAAAATACCCGGGATGTAACGCACTTTTTCAAAGTCAAACCCGTCTGGATACGTCGGACGAATGGCATCGCGATCCGCACCGACGCGAATGATCAACTCGTTCTCCCCGGTCTTGAGCGCAGTTTTCACGTCGAAAAATCCCGGCGTCCAGCACGGCGCATGATCCCCGAGTGATTGACCGTTGAGGAACACCCGCGTGCCGAACATCGCCTTGGCAACCTTCAAAGTCGCCACCTCGGGGATGGGACCGGTGACTTTGAAAGTGCGCCGATACCAATAAGCGTCCCGGCGCGGGTCTTTCTGTCCGAGCTCCTGCCGATCGGCCACCGCCGGGCCGGGCGCCACGAAGGGCGGTGTGGCCATATCCACCAATCCCGGGACCGGAACAGTGCGGGAAAACTCGGACGGAATGACCTCCCGCCCGCCTTCCGCGATCTGCCAGTTGCCATCAAGGGAAATCGTCCGCCGCAGCGCCGCCGCATGGCCCCAAGTCAAACTGCCGGCGACCACCAAGACAGCCAGCGTGAGTGTGTAAGATCGTATCATGTCATTTGCTTTTTGTCGCCGCTTGGCGCCGCTCCGGCGCCAAAGCGAACGTCTCCGCCGAAACATCTTAGGCGGGGTAGTGTAAGTAAACGAGGCCGAATCCGAGGAGTTAGCGGATATCGGGTCGTCGGGGACACGGAGCTGGTGCATCGGTGGCGCGGCATGCCGGGCAGCACTATGTCTGGATCCAGCGGAATTGCCCGCAAGGGTTCACGAAGCGGTCGAATGTCGAAGGGATCATGACTGGACCGGGTTGTCGTCGGCAGACTGATCGTGGCCGTATCGAGGCAAGCGGTTTCAGGGCGCTTTCAGCAGCCAGACCTCGCTCACGCGCGATTGCTTGCGCCAATTGAGTTCCGCCTCTTCCGGCAACGCATCGAAGGTCAACAGTAGTTTGCCGTCCTTTATCAAGTCACGCGGAACGGGAAATTCCAGGAATTCTCCGATTTCATACCGCGTCGCGCCGAGCGGCTGGAGCAATTGTCCGTTGGCGCGCAGTTTGGCTTGACCATAACCGGTCAAGCGCACGCGATAAACGGCGGATGGATCCAGCCCATGATATTTCAATCCCAACGGCCAATCCATGCTCACCTGCCAGGTGAGTCGGCGCCGGCTAAACCCGCTGTCCCACCACCAGAATCCCGGCGGCGGATCCCCGACACCAGTCGGGTCGGTTTGAAATTGCTCGCCCCGGACCACATGCGGCGCTTTACCTACATGCCCCACTGCGTCGTAGAAGCTGCCCGGTCCGGGCTGTTCCCATGCGGCGATCCGTTCCAAAACTTGCCGCCGTTCAGCTTCCGTCGGTAACTGGCGAATGCGCGCGAATTCATCCTCCAACCACCAGCGATTGTTCAACGGCACATCGAGGTAATCAAGAATCGCGCCCCGTTCGGCGCCGCTGGCGTGATACTGAGGCACGCTGGTTTGCAACTGAACGGTGCGAAACAAATCCGCGCATAAATCAATAATGCGCGTATGCCATTCCACCCGCACCGGCGCGGACGTCGCCCGGGCCAAAACCACCAGAGCCGCGTCCATGGCCGCGGCGGCGCCCGACTGGGAAGCGGCGGCTAGAATCCGGTTGGCTTGTTGTTCCAGAGCGGTTTCATAAATCAGGCGTTGACGGGTGTACGCATCGTAGTAAGCGCGCAAAAGACAAAGTTGCCAACGCCAGTTGTCGCGCAGTTGCGGGGCGCGCTGCTCCAGTTGCTGCCACAGGATGAGCGTCGCTGCCACGCCGCCATTCTCCGCCAACGCTCCGTCCCAATTTTTCTCGAGCGCCAGGAGGCCATCCGCCGCCGCTTCGGCCACTTCCGTGCCAAAGAAGAACCGCGTATAATCCAGAAGCATCTCGCGTACGTCCGCTCCGGGTGACCAGCCCAGCCGGCTCCAAATCGCCTTGTTGACATCGTCGTGAACGCCATCCGAATAGCTGATGAAACCGCTCGTGTAGGGACCGTAGTAGTTGGCGATGATTTTGTAGAACGCCGCCCGGGGATTCGCACCCTCGCGACCTTCCGTCAGCGCAAACGCGGGATCCCACCAAATCGTTGGCCATTGGCAGCGCACGGTGTGAGTGATGTCGGGGTAATCGCGCAAGCCGTAACGCTGCGGCAATCGGGCGCGCGTTTCGGGAATCGGCGGACTGCTCGGTCCGGCCACCAAACCGCCCAACCAATCAGGTTGATGCTCGATGATCCACTGATGCACGTAATCCACCGCGGGTTTTTCGTAACCCTGCATGGACAACCAGATTTTCGCGCGAGGATGGTACTTTACCAGCAATCGCGATATTTCTTCCAAGTAAGGAAACACCAACTCCGGCGCGTTATCGCCGGGGTCGCCGCCCGGAAAGAAAATTCCGTCCAAGCGCGGGCAATCCCGAAACAAAGCTTCGTGCCGCCGTAAAAATTCAGCGCGTCGCGTTTGATTGGTCAGATCAAAATCCGCCGGCGCCCACACCCAGTATTCCAATTCATATTGCGCGCAAATTTCGCTGAGCCGACGGTTCATCACGTCGCGCGGCAACGGCATGAGCGGACTTTCCCGCTCGTCGTGAAACGGAATTCCCTCGATGCTATTGGCACCGAACAAGGCCAGCTCGCGGATGTACTGCTCGAATTGCCGGTCGTTCCAACCATCGTAACTGTTGGCCGTGGCGCGATAACCGAGTTGATGTCCGCGAATCGGCAGCGCGGGCGCGGTGGCCAGATCCAAACCGGCCGCAACCTTGACCGCGCCGGACGACCATTCCATCCGCCGCAACAACTCGCCCACGCCAAACAAGGTTCCGCGTGAATCCGCGCCCTGAATCCAGAGCACCGCGTCCGAATCACTCGCGGCCGGAATGATTAAACGAAAACCCTCCGATTGATGCTCGGGATGTTCCAGACCCGATCGCACTGCCGGAGCGGACATTCCCGCCGGGGTGGCGTTACCCGAGGTAATGGCAATCACCACGCCGGACGCGGGTCGCGTGGCGCTGACCGGCCAATCCAAATCCGTGCGGGATTTGATTTCTTCCGCCAGAACGCGGGCCGCCATGGCTTCCGCCGGCGGCAACGTGCCGTCGCGGATGACGATGCGGGCATGGGTCAGATCAATTTGTTCGGCCGCTGCAGCTTCAAGCAGCGAAGCCAAGCCAGCGACAACAACGCTCAACAACAAACAATGGTAACGCATCATGGCCAATCTGAATTTCATCGCGAGGAACAAACAAAGATTTGATTAAAAGTCGCGCCGCCCTGCGCTTGCGGCCGCAGGTAAGCGATATACCGACCATCAGGTGAGAACACGCACGCCTCGGATCGCGGCGCTTCGGCATCCGAAAACCGTGCGGTCAACCGGACGGTTTGACCCGTGCGCACTTCGGTAACGCAAACGCTGTTGTCCATGACGTGAGCAATGCGCTGCCCATCCGAACTCCAAGAAAAGGCGGAAGCGACGCTGAACGCATTGTGCGTAAGCTGCGTTGGCGCGCCACCGTTGGGTGAGACGGTCCACAGTTGCACCACTCCGGCATCGTCCTTCATCAGGAACACAATGCGCGTTCCGTCCGGCGAACTGCGCAACCAATGGCGCGGCCCCTGAATGCCCGGGAATTTGCGCCCGGTGGTGAACGTAAGCCGTCGTTGCACCGTACCTCGCGGCGGTCGCGGGCGAAGCGTCGCCGTTCCCGCCAATGGACCATCGCCCGGCTGCGTTACGTCATCCGGCAGATCCACGATATACACTTCGAGGGCCGGCTGCCCGTTCGCGCTCACCACTTCGCCTTGGAATGCCAACGCGCGCTTTTGTCGCGTGCCATCGGTTCGCACGTAACCGTTCGTGCCAATCCAGGCATCTTCAATCGCGCGACGAATCTCATCCGAACCGGGACGCGGTTGCGCCATTGTTCGGGTCGCCAGCACCGAAAACGTTTCACCGTCTTGATTGCGTGGATGATCCCGGGCCACACGCACAGGGGCGCCGAAGACGCTGACGCCCACGTTGCGCAGGTTCATTTCGTGATCGGCGTTTTCCTCCTGGAACGACGCCAGCACGTGATCTTCGTAGGTGTAACTCACCCATTGCCCATCCGCACTGAACACATGCACATGCGAACCGCCGCGCAACGCACCCGGCGTAAACGGCGGGGTGACGTCGCGCGCGTCCAGATTCAACGCCGTCTGGGGATGGTTCAGGTTCACCAACACGCCGTGACGGTGATAGAAATTATATTGCCAATCCGACGTGGGATTCTCCGGGCCTAAAATGAACACAACCTGGGGCTGAACCGGATTGCAGGTAACCACGCCGCAATGCGCGCCGTTTTGCGCACGATACAACTCCTGCACCGCGCCAGTCTCCACATTGACGCTTTCGATGGTGGCGCCATCGAAATCCGCACCCGGCCGGCCCGAGCGCGTGTCATAAACAATCCAACGACCATCGGGCGACCAAACCCCAATGTTGGTCAGGACGTGATTTTTGGCCTGGCGAGTAAGCTGGCGTTCAGATTGCATCGGGGAAACTTTCTGCTGAAACCGTGCGGAAGCAGGATCACTGGTGGTCGTGCAACCGACGAGTACTGCGGTCGCCAACCCGACCCAACCGGCGCGACTGGCCCGGTTCAACTGAGTGAGTTGTTGTTTCATCCGTTGCACGCGCGGCATTTTCGCAAGGCACGTCGCCGAGGCAAGGCAATTGAGCGCAGACAAGTTATTTCAAACCTCATTCCGGATTTTGCCGCGACGAACGCCCGCCTTGCGGACGAATGGAAAGATGCGTTGGTCCACGCGCCAAGACCAAGCCAGGCGACATCATGCATCACTGGCCCGCGTAGTAGGCGTCCACCTTGGCTTCAACGTCGCGGTAGGCCGTGTCCACCTTGTAAATCTGCTTGAACTGTTCGATCGCCGCTTCCTTTTGGCCCATGCTTTCATAAACACCGCCGAGGTTGTAAATCAACTCCTTCTTCTCGTCGTCGAATCCCGGTTTTTCCTTGATCGCATCCTCCAACGCGCTGGCGGCCAGATCGTAGATTTTGCGCTTCGCAAAACATTGCGCGAGGTAGTTCATGGCGGCGATGCGCTTATGCGGATTGCCCTGCGCCTTCTGGAATTCCTTCTGCGCTTCGCTGATTTTGCCCGCTTGAAAATAGAGCGCACCCAGTTCAAAACGGAAATTCAGGTCGGTTGGATACTTCTCCACGCGTCGTTGACATTCGCTTAATTGGAATTCCAATTTTTCCTGTTCGAGGCGTTTGGTGGCTTCGGCAAAGTCCGGCGCCAGCGGATCCAACTGCTCGCGTTGCGCGTCCAATTGCTTCAACTTCACCTGCGCCACCGCCTGATCCAGGGCCGCGTCGTTTCCGGCCTCGGTCGCCTTCAATCTGGCATACCATTCCAGGGCGCGATCGAACTGTTTGCGTTGCGTGTGGAGTTCCGCCAGCGACCGCAACAACCGCGGGTTTTCCCCCTCCGTCTTGAGTCGCTGCTCATACTCGCGAATCAGGCGTTCATTTACGTCCTCGCTTTTGTGCGTGCGCTGTTCCTGTTCCAGGGATTGCGCCTCCGCTTCGTTGCGCAGCATTTGCCGGTACGAACTGCCCTCGGCTTCCGCCGCCTGGTAGCCGCCTTCGCGGAGCGTCCGCTTGGCTGAACAGTTCTTCAGCGCTTGATGCACGTCGGCGTCGGTGGGATAAGCGGCGCGCAAATCAATCAGCAATTTTTCGGCGACTTTGACCTGTCCGGTGCGCGTCAGGAAATCGGCCAGTTGAATCGTGATATCTTTATCCTTTTGATTATGCTCCCACAAGATTTCGAGCGAGAGCAAGGCGGTCTGCGGCAAATCCAACGCCGCTGCGGCCTGCACAATGATTTTATGCGCCGTACCGTTGTTCGCATCGGCGTTCAACACCTGCTCAGCCAGCAGCATGGCTTCAACCGGATTGCTGCTCAGAGTGAGCTGGGCCTTGGCCAGCACTGGAGTCGCGCTGGCGCTGCTAAACATCTTCTTAAAAAAGCCGCCCCCCTTGGCGGCGGCTTTGCCCTGCTGCGCCTTGCGCAACGCCTTGCGGACTTCCACCACCTCGGGCGCGCGCGTCACCACATGCATCAGCAGCTCGATGGCGTAATCAAAGTTGTCACGGCCCAGCGCGTCCTGCGCCTTGGTGAATAACGGCCGAACCTCCCGCGGAATCTCGCTTAAACTTTTTTCAGGCACGATGCGGCAATGTAACCCCAATTTTTCGGGAAAAGCGAATTGAAATTACGGTCCGAAATAAAATAGACCAATGCGGACGCAACTCACCGGAAGCGCGCCTCGCGCCGCCGCTGGTCTAAACCCGGTTAAATGGCGAAGTCGGTGTATTCGGGCTTGGCCGCTTCCGTGGGCGGGAACAACATACCGGCGCCCACGGTCAAATTGGTGCCCTGCTCAATCAAAATGAAGGCGCCAGTGGCACGATTGGTCGTGTAACCATCGAATACCAACGGGCGAGCGGTTTTAACCCGAGCGACCCCGATGTCATTCATCCTTAGTTCTGTAGGACCGGACTCCAGATCAAAAGTGTTCATGTCATAACGCCCTTCCAACTGCGGGATCAAAGCCAGCACGGTCTGGGAAGCGTGTTTGAGCAGGTACTTCTTCCCGGGCGTCAACGGTCGTTGGTGCATCCAGCAAATCCGCGCCTTCAGTTCCGTACTCAGTCCCGGCGAATTTTCCAAACCAACAATCATGTCGCCGCGGCTGATATCCAGGTCGTGTTCCAAACAGAGCGTGACCGACTGCGGGCAAAACGCCTCCGGGCGCGTGCCGTCATAAGTCCAGATTTCCCGCACGCGGGTTTTGATGCCGCTGGGCAACACCACCACCGATTGACCTTGCCGCACCACCCCGCTGGCGATTTGCCCGCTCAATCCACGAAAGTCGTGCCAGCGCGGATCGCTGGGATCGTTGGGTCGGTTCACCCATTGCACCGGAAACCGCAGGATTCCCAGATTCCAATCGCTGGCGATGTGGACCGTTTCCAGATGCGCAAGCAACGTGGGGCCGGGATACCACGGCATCCGCGTTGAACGCTCGACGACGTTATCGCCATTGAGCGCGCTGATGGGAATGAATTTCACGTCACGGAAGGCGTTCAGCTTGGGCAGAAACCCTTCCACCTCGCGACGGATTTTTTGATAATGCGCCTCGCTCCAATCCACCAGGTCCATCTTGTTGATGGCGATGACCAGATGCGGAATCCCCAACAGCGCCGCAATGAACGTGTGCCGTCGGGTTTGTTCAATAACGCCCTGACGCGCATCCACCAGCACGATGGAAAGATTGGCCGTGCTCGCACCCGTGACCATGTTGCGGGTGTATTGCACATGCCCCGGAGTATCGGCGATGATGAATTTCCGCTGTTGCGTGGCGAAGTACCGATAGGCCACATCAATCGTAATCCCCTGCTCGCGTTCGGCGCGCAAGCCATCCGTGAGATTCGCCAGATTGATTTGCCCGCCACCGGTGAGGTCCACGGATTTTTCCAAGGCCGCGATTTGATCCTCCATCAGCGACTTGGAATCGTAGAGCAATCGCCCGATCAAGGTGGATTTGCCATCGTCCACGGAACCGCAGGTATTCAACCGCAACAGTTCAATGGGAGTCTGGGGAAGGGCATCACGCACGGATGCGGTTTCAGTTGGAGCTAAGGACACGGTGGTTTCCATGAGTTCAAATGCTAAAAATATCCCGCCTTCTTGCGGTCTTCCATGGCGGCTTCACTGCATTTATCGTCCGCCCGATTCCCCCGCTCCGTCACGCGCGCCGCTGCCACCTCGGCGATGATATCCTCCACACTGTCGGCGGGAGATTCAATCATGCCCGTGCTGATCATGTCGCCAATCGTGCGCACACGGCAAATGAGCTTTTGAATGGGTTCGGCGGGTTTCGGGCGCGCGCCTTGATACGGATCCGCGGCGCCATTGGTCCGGGGCGGCGGGACGGGCACCCACTGGTTATTGCGGCGCACCACTTCCCGTTCGTGACTGAAATAAATGCTCGGCACGGCCAGCTTTTCGCGCTGGATGTATTGCCAGACGTCCATCTCGGTCCAGTTGGACAACGGAAACACCCGCATGTTCTCTCCCGGATTTACGCGGGCGTTGTAAAGCTGCCAAAGCTCCGGTCGCTGCGCTTTCGGGTCCCATTGCCCGAAGCTGTCGCGAAAACTGAAGAACCGTTCTTTCGCGCGCGCCTTTTCTTCATCACGCCGCGCCCCGCCGATCGCGCAATCGAATTGAAACTCCTCGATGGCCCCGAGCAGGACGGGAATCTGCAGTTTGTTACGGCTGATCTCGCCGGGCACCGGATGCGCCTGCCCGTTGGCAATGGCGGCCTCCACCGTGCGCACAATCAACTTCGCGCCGAGCTCGCGCGCGCGTTGATCGCGAAATTGAATCAACTCGGGAAACTCGTGCCCCGTTTCCACGTTCAACAGCGGCATGGGAATATCCGCCGGACGAAACGCCTTCTCCGCAAGCCGCAGAAGGCAGATCGAATCCTTCCCGCCTGAGAACAGCAACGTCGGGCGCTCAAATTCACCGGCCACTTCGCGGAGGATGTGAATCGCTTCCGTTTCCAGATATTGCAAATGATCCAGTCTATACGAACTCATGAAAAGCCTGCTGGCGTTGGGTGTTTAATCAACCGTTGGTCTGGCTGGCGCGCTTCCGCTTCAATCGGTGAAGCGGAGGCCAACGCGGAACGAGCCAATCCGTCGGGTCAGTTTTATCAAAAGCGATAAGCCTCCGCAAACCCGGCTCAAGCGGCGGCTGCCGCCCGGCCTCCCCACGCGGCATGTAATCCGCACTCGCGTTTCTCGTCGGCCTTGGCGGGATCGAAATAATCCCATTCGTTGGGCAAATCGTGTTCTCGGAGATAATTTTCCATGTCGGTATCGTTCCAATAAAATACGGGATTCACCTTGACGGTGTTGAAGTTTTGATCCGCCACGACGATATCCAATTCCGCCCGGTGCGGATTCTGCACGCGCCGCAACGCAGTGAACCAGAGACGCGGCGACAACTCCTGCATGCCGCGCCGGAACGGTTCGAGCTTCATGACCGCGCTGAAATCCTTGAGCCGATCCTCGTTCTCGAGCGCCGGTTCGGGCGCACCGCCGTAAAGGGCGTTGTAGTGCGCCGCCGTCATTTTGGGCACGTAAGCTTTCAAGTTTAACTTGAGGCGCCGTTGCAAGGTTTCGGCATAACGATAGGTCGCCAGCCGATTGTAACCGTGATCCGCCCAAAGCACCGGAATGTCGGGTTGAATCCGCGTAATCAGATGCAATAACACCGCTTCGTAGGGACGGAAATTCGTCGAGACAATCGCGCGACCGCCCGCCTGGCCAATGGCCCAGCGGATAATTTCAGCGGGAGATTTACCGCGTAATTCGGCGTTGGCCGTTTCAATTTGAATGGCAGTCATAATTTTAATTTGTAACGGCGGCTTCCGTCCAGAGTGCGCGATCGCACCAATCGCCAAACCGCTCGTCGGAATTTCGCTCGGTGGCAAAGCGCGCAAACAAAGGTCGCAACTCCGCTTCCAGATCCACGTCCTTGACCACGTCTTTCCAGAGACGATTCAAGCGCGTTCCAGCGGCATTACCGCCCAACCAAACCTGATATCGGCCCGGTCCTTTCCCCACAAAGGCGATCTCCGCCATGTAGGGCCGGGCGCAGCCGTTCGGGCAACCCGTGGAGCGAATGATGATTTCCTCATTGCCCAAACCGAGGTCGTCGCAAATCTTTTCGATTCGGTCAATGACGCCGGGCAACATCCGTTCGGATTCGGCCAAGGCCAATCCGCAGGTGGGCAATGCGGGGCACGCCAGCGCGGTGGAGCGCAACAATGAGGCCTGGCGCTCCGTCTTGAGTCCCGCCGCCTGAAGCAAACGGGTGATGGCGACTTTATCTTCGTCGCTGGCATTGACGAGAATCACGTTCTGATTGGGAGTGATGCGGAATTCCAGATTTGGAAATTGCTCGGCCACCTGACGTAAAGCCGTTTTTTGCGCGTCTTTAACCCGCCCCATGTCAACATAGACTCCCAAAAACCATTTCCCATCCACGGCCTGACGCCAGCCGAGCAAATCCGTGCTGCTCGTAAACTTGTAAGGCCGGGGCGGCGCCAACAAGGTATCGGCGCGCTGATTCACTTCGTTCCGCGCCCACGCCGCGCCACGCTCCGCGATGACGTATTTCAACCGGGCGTGCCGACGATCCACGCGATCACCAAAATCGCGATGAATGGTCAGCACCGCTTTGGCGACGCTCACCACTTTGTCCGGAGTGATGAAGCCGATCACATCGGCGATGCGCGGGTAAGTCGCCACGTTTCCGTGGCTCCGCCCCATGCTGCCGCCCACACAGACGTTGTAACCGACGAGGCGATCGTTCTCGACAATGGCGATAAAGCCCAGGCAGTTGGTGAGAATGTCCACATCGTTCACGGGCGGCACCACGAAAGCCACTTTGAACTTCCGCGGCAAATAGGCCTTGCCGTAGAGCGGGTCCTCGAAGTCCTTGTTCTCCGGCGCTTCGTTGTCCAACTGCACGCCATCAATCCAGATCGAGTGATACGCCTTGGTGCGTGGCGCGAGCGCGCGGACGACCTCATGCGCATCAGCATAAACTTGATCGCGCGCCTGGGTGTAGGCTGGCGTAGGCGGCGCCATCACGTTGCGCGTGATGTCACCGCAAGCCGACAACGTGGAGAGCAGTGATTCGTTGATCCGCTTGATCAACGGACGCAAATTGGATTTCACCACACCATGAAACTGGATGCTTTGGCGCGTGGTCAGCCGCAAGGTGTTGTTGCCGTACTGGGTGGCCAACTCATCGAATACCGTCCACTGTTTCGCCGTCAGGACGCCACCCGGAATCCGTCCCCGCACCATCATGATGTATTTCTTTCCGGTTTTGCGCAGATCGCGATCATCCTGCTGATAGGACCCGTGAAATTTTAGATACTGGATATCCTCGGCTGAAAAATGATCCACCGAATCATCAGCGATGGTTGCGTAAATGTTACCCGATAAAGTAGGGATTGAAGATTTAAGCTCTTCATTGTGGCTCACTTTTTTCTCAGTCGCTATCGTCGTCATATCGTTATGTGTGGATATTATGGTAAAATAATAACTTGTCCACAAAAAAGTTATCTATCTTGATGAATTTACTAGGGATTCAGTTTTAAACAATATCATTTTGAAGCAAATGAATTCGACTGTATCGCGGTTCTATGCCCTTTTTTAAGTCATCGTTCGAAAGGTTTTCAGAACAGATCTGAGGTGGTTAAGCGAATGATAATGTTTTGGTTAAACTCCAACGCGCAGTAAGCATGCGCCTCGAACACGACTGAAATTGAACACCATACCCGACCGCGTGCGACCCCATTCCCATCTGACTGTTGAGTTCACCGGATTCCGTTTGCTCTCACGCCAAGCGTAAGGCTTCGGTTGTGGAGTGAACCGTTTCGGCTCTCTGCGAACGGCTTGCCTGTCTGTCGTCCCTGCCGTAAAACATTCCCGTTGCGCGCGGCCTTCACTGAACTTCTGATCATGCTCGCCACTGTGTTGCAGTGGCTTCTGCTGGCCACGCTCACGGGCGTGATGGTCGGAAGCGGCGTCAGCCTGTTTCTCATCGCGCTGTTCGCGTTCACGGATGCGACTGCCGGGGTGCCGTTGTGGTGGCAAATGGTGCTGTTACCCGCCGCCGGTTTGGCCAATGGACTTTTGCTGTATTACGGCTATCGCCTGAATAAAACCCCACTTCAGGACAGCATCATCACCGCCTTCCACGAGCAGGAAGGGCGCATGCCGCTCAAAACCATGTTGATCAAACCCGTGGCCGCCTTGCTGACCCTGGCGTCCGGCGGTTCAGCGGGAAAGGAGGGGCCGTGTTCACACATCGGCGCAAGCTTGGGCGCCGGGTTGGGACAACTGCTCAATCTCAATTCCGAACTGCAAAAGCGATTAGTCGCATGTGGTGTGAGTGCCGGTTTCGCCAGTGTGTTCGGCACGCCCATTGCCGGGGCGATTTACGGAGTCGAAGTACTGGCCATCGGTCGCGTGCGAACGGATTTTCTGCTTCCGGCCATCATCGGCGGCGTGACGGCTTATCAAACGAGCAAGTTCTGGGGCGTGCCCTACGAATACTATCAACTCCCCTTCCTCTCGACATTTTCGGAATGGGGGTTCATCAAGACGATAATTATCGGCATCATTTGCGGACTGGCCGCCCGGGTGTATGTCGGCAGTTTTCACCTCATCCGCGACGCCTTCGAGCGCTTGCGCACCACGTTCAAACTTTGGCCGCCCGCTCTGCCGCTGATCGGTGGTGGATTGTTGTCGTTGCTGATCTTGGTCATCCCGACGGATTATCTCGGACTGTCGCTGCCTTTGATGGACTCCGCGCTGCGCGGTGAACCTGCACCATACCTGGGTTTCCTGTGGAAAAGCCTGCTCGTCGCCATCACGCTCGGCTCTGGATTTTACGGAGGCGTGGTGACGCCGCAATTTGTGATTGGCGCGGTCACTGGGAACGCCTTCGGACATTTGCTGGGCATCAATCCGGCACTGGGCGCGGCGGCGGGACTGGTGGCAGTAGTCGCTTCCGCTTCCAACACACCCATCGCCGCCATTCTGCTTGGCGTTGAATTATTCGGCGGCAACGGACTGTGGTATGTCGCCGGAGCCGCCATCAGCGCTTACCTGCTGATCGGCCATCGCAGCATCTATCCGGACCAACCACTCGCGTATCCCAAATCATCGTGGATTCGGATGCGGCCCGAAATGCCCGTTGGCCAAGGCAAAGTGCGCCTCTCCTACGGTTTACTGAAATGGTGGAACCAGCGCTTTCGCCGCTAACCTCGTCGCACTCTTAATCCCGGGCGGCGCGCTTAATTTGAGGTTTCGCTCCGTGACGCTTCCGCGTAGCCTACCGACCAAATTCATGAAACGATACATTGTAGCGATCTTGATCCTCATGGGATTAAGCGCGTTGGTTTTCAGTTTCTCGCGGTCCAAACCGGCCTCCAATTCCGCCCCACCGGACGCGACCACCGTAAATAACGTCGCCAGCCCATCCACACCGACCGGCCTCGATTCGCCAGCTACCGCGGCCACGCCAACCGCGACGACTCCCAACACTGCTGGCGCGGCGAATATAACGAACCACCCAGCAGCCTCAACCTCCTTGGGAGGAACCGTCAGTCCGCGTCAACGGCCTTGGGATTACACTTTCCTCGATCAATTTCACGACACCCCGCAACGACATCCCGTGCGCTTTGAATTGGTAGCGGGTGAATTTGCCGCCGGTACCATCACCCACACGGAGTTTCAGGATGGTCACGTCATCGTGCTGGCTGGCGAATTAACGTCGCCCGAAACGGGCCGATTCTCGTTTCGCAAACAAACGCTGCCTGGCAAAGCGGGTGATTACTCAGGCGAAGTCACTTTTCCGGCGAGCCAACGGGCTTACCGCCTCGAACCGCTCGGCGCTGCGGGTAAAACGGTTCTAGTGGAACGCCGTTTGGACGAGGTGTTATGCCTGACATTACCACCGCCCGATCCGGGTTTGACCGCCGCCGATGTAGAAGAAATGCCGCCGTTGCGACCGGACGACGTGCCGAACTTCGTGCCGCCGCATAATGACGGCATCATTTCGTTGCAGAGTCTGCCGGGGGTCGTGCCGGTGGTTTACATTGATTATCGCGGTGGTTACACGCCGACGTGGGGCGGAATCACCTACGAAAAACCGAATGTCAACAACACCGTGATCAAAGACGTGTGGAAACGGGTCGCCGAGGACTTCATGCCGTTCAACATCAACGTCACCACGGACATTCGCGTTTATGAAGCCGCGCCGGAAAACAGCCGGCAACGCTGCGTCGTCACGCCCACCACCACTGCGGCTCCGGGCGCCGGCGGTGTTGCCTATCTCCAGGATTGGAACAATACCGGGGATCGTCCGTGTTGGTCGTTTTATTCCAGTGGCAAAAGCGCGGCCGAAGTAATTTCGCATGAAGTGGGTCACACACTCGCGCTCAGTCACGATGGCCGCACCAGTCCCGCCGAGGAGTATTACGGCGGTCAAGGCAGTGGCGCGGTGGGCTGGGCGCCGATCATGGGAGTGGGTTATTCGATGCCGGTGGTCCAATGGAGCAAGGGCGAATACGCAAACGCCAACCAAACGCAGGACGACCTGTACGTCATCACCAATAACAACAATAACGTCGCTTACCGCGCGGATGACACCGGCGCCACGCTGGCGACTGCGCGTTACCTCGAGATTTATTCCAATTACACGGCGAGCGCGGAAGGCGTGATTGAAAGAACGGGCGACACCGATGCGTTCCAATTTACCACGTCCGGCGGAGCGATTTCACTCTCGGCCAATCCGGTCGGCGATTGGGCTAATCTCGCCATTTCCGCCACTCTGGCCGACGCGGCGGGCACGATCATGGCCAGCAACAATCCGCAAACTCAGTTGAAGGCGAACATCGCCTTGAGCATCCCGCCCGGCACCTACACCTTTCGCGTCACCGGCGCGGGGCGAAATAACCCGATCTCAAACGGCTTCTCGGCCTACGCCAGTCTGGGCTATTACTCCATTACTGGAAACGTGGCCGGGGCCGTGTTGCCCACGCGGCTGGTGGTTGCGGAAAATTCTCCCAACGGTTTTGAGATTGGCACGGTGCCCGCGCTCAACCCCGACGCCGATCCGCTGGCGTATGGAATCACCGCAGGCAATCTGGGCGGCGCGTTTGCTCTTGACGACATCGGTCGGCTCACCGTGGCCAATTCCAGCGCGCTCGACTATGAGGCGCTCGCCGCAACCACGCAATTACCCGTGCAATTCGAATTGTTCGTGAACATTACCAACCTCGCAAATCCCGCGCTCACCGAACTGAACCGGCGCGTCGTCATTCAGGTGCAGGACGTGAACGAACCCCCCACCATCAGCGCCGCCAACGTCACCGTTCTCTCGCATACGCAACCGGGCATCGCCATCGCCTCGGTGAGCATGAACGATCCGGATGCTTATTCGATTCTGACGGGCACGATTCCGGCGGGAAATGACGCCGGCGTTTTCACCTTCGACAATTCCAGCAGGCAAATCAAAGTGGTGGGTGACCTCGACGCGACGCTGCAAAGCGTCTATGACCTGACTCTGGTGATTACGGATAATGGCATACCGACACTCAGCGCCACCAACTCTCTGAAAATCACGGTCCTGCCCAACAGCACTCCCTTCACGCCCGGTGGCGTAAATTATGCCATTTATGAAAACATTGGCGGCAGCACGGCCCTCTCCGGCTTGACCAGCAACCCGCGTTTTCCGCTCGATCCCACTTTCGAGAAACAGTTGACCAGCTTTGAAGGGGATCAGGATCGCGGCGATGCCTACGGCTCGGTGCTGCGC
Source organism: Verrucomicrobiia bacterium (assembly GCA_023953615.1). NCBI lineage: Bacteria > Pseudomonadati > Verrucomicrobiota > Verrucomicrobiia > Verrucomicrobiia bacterium. Next base: position 1,565,153 of record JAMLJH010000002.1, read on the forward strand.
GGCTATCTCTTTCCGCCGGTGAGCGGTTCGTACACCTTTTGGATTGCGAGCGATGACGCGAGCGAATTGTGGATGAGCGGGACGACCAATCCAACCACGCTGACACGCATCGCTTACGTGAACACTTACACCAGCCCCCGGCAATGGACGCAATACGCCTCTCAGCAATCTACGGCCCGCTCGCTCGTCGCCGGACAGGCGTACTACCTTGAAGCCCGACACAAGGAAGGCGGCGGAGCGGATCATATCGCAGTCGCCTGGCGCGGCCCCGCCACTGGCAACCAGACCAACATCATCCCCGGAATTTATCTGGCCCCACGCTTTATGAATTACGTTCCGCACCTGACCGGATTCACCAATTCCGGAGTGCGGCGCGACCTCTTCGCCGAGGCCAGTGTGGGCCAAGTGACGGTCCGCGACGTGAACGCCAACGACACGCACACACTCACGATTTTGAGTGGAAATGAGGAAGGCATTTTCCATCTGGATGCCAACGGAGCGGTGCGCGTGGCGGATGTTTCCGCCCTGGCAACCACGCCCAACGCGAATTTTCTGTTGACGATCCGCGCCACGGACAGCGGTTCACCGTCACTCTCCGCCACCAGCACGGTGGCATTGGCGGTGGTGGACGCGGACGCCATCGTAGCCACGTCGTTGCGCCGGGAAATGTTTCTCGATATTGGCAGTGGCATGACCGTCGGTGATTTGACCAACAACGCCAAATTCCCCGGTCGTCCCGACCAACTGGAGACGCTGCCCGGCAACCGGTTTGAAGCGGCCCAGGACGTGGGAGAAAATTACGGCTCACGGATCCGTGGTTACGTCATTCCGCCGGTCACTGGCAATTACCGGTTTTTCATCGCCTCGGATGACGCGAGCGTCCTGCGCTTCAGCATGGACGCCAATCCCGCCAACGCCACGGTGATTGCCTCAGTTGGCGGCTGGACTGATTTTGAAAATTGGACCCAATACCCCACGCAAACTTCACCGTTGCAAGTCGGGCTGGTGGCCGGCCAACGCTATTATCTCGAAGCGCTGCACAAGGAAGGCGGCGGTGGCGACCATGTTTCCGTGGCCTGGCTCGTCCCCGGCAGCGGCGTGACCAACGTCATTCCCGCCGCCAACCTCGAACCGGTGAACCTCAATCTGCCACCGCAGATCAGCGATCAATCCTTCAGCGTGCTGGCCACGGTGACCAACGGCACGCGGCTCGGCACGATTAACGCCACCGACAGTCCGCTGGACACCCTTGCGTTTCGTTTGCTCGAGAGCGATGCCGGCGACGCCTTTGCCTTGGATCCGGTCAGCGGGGATCTGTCGGTTGCGGATAACACCCTGCTTGCCGTCGCTTCAGTTGGCACGGCCTTTCACCTCGTCGTGGGCGTGCAGGATTCCGGCTACGGCGGATTGTATCCGTTGCAAACCAGCTCGGCCAACGTCTCGATCATCGTGCGCGGAACCAATAACGCCGTGTGGCTCAATCCTGCGGGCGGCTCTTGGTCGGTGGGTGCGAATTGGACCAACGGCATCGTCGCTGATGGCGCGGATCAAACGGCGGACTTCAGTCAACTCAATCTCCTGGCGAACGCCACCGTCACGCTCGACGGCTCCCGCACGATCGGCAATCTCATTTTTGGCGACGCGGTTCCGTCGCACAACTGGACGTTGAACGCCGGCACCGACGGCACGTTGACCTTCGCCGGCAGCAATTCGACTCTCACAGTAAATAACCGGGGCGTCACCATTGGGGCCGAATTGGCCGGGACGAATCAACTCACGAAAGCGGGCAGTGGCTCTTTGACTCTGAGCAACAAATTCAATCACTTCTCGGGTGATTTCAACATTACCGGCGGCACGGTCTTCGCCAGCATCGCCAACGATCAAGCCACTACCTCCGTTCTCGGCGCCAAAACTGGCGACCGCATCATTCTGGTTGGTCCGGGCACCACACTGAACTTTAATCTGAACAACATTTTCGGCGGCTCGGGTCAGAGTGCCGCCAATCTGCCCACCCTGAACATTCACGGCAACTTGATTTCCACTCGATTCAACGTGTTGCCCAGTCTCGAATTAAACGGCGGCACACTGCGCAATGCGAACGCCACCGATCCCGCGAATTACGACGGCTTTCAATTCATCGGCAGCATCACCGTCACCGGCACCGCGCCATCCACCATGGATACCGTCACGGGTCGCGGCAACCATTTGAACAACGGCGGCACCACCTTCAACGTCGCGGATGTGACCGGCGATGCCGAGACGGATTTCTGGGCGCGCACCATCCTCCGCAATCCCTCGGACGATTATGGTGGAAATAACATTCCTGCCGCCCTCTTGAAAACCGGCGTCGGCACCATGACCTTGACGGCGAACAACACCTATACCGGCGGCACGCTCGTCAACGAAGGCGCGTTGCAGGTGAACGGCATCATCGCGGCCGGCGGCGCGGTAACCGTCCAGTCCGCCGCCACGCTGAGCGGCGGCGGCATAATCAACGCCCCGGTGATCATCAATCCCGGCGGCCATCTGGCGCCGGGCGCAACCCTCGGCCTCCTGACCATCAACAACAATCTCACGTTGAACGGCAACCTGGTGATTGAAGTAAACACCGCCAGCACGCCGACCAACGACTGGGCGAGCGTCTCGGGCACACTCACCAGCACCACCGCCGGAACGGTATTCGTTACCAACCTCGGTCCGGCGCTCGTGGCGGGACAAAGTTTCAAACTGTTCAACCAACCGCTGGTGAACGGTGAAGCTTTTGCCATCCAGCCGCCACCGGGCGACAATCTCATCTGGACCAACCGGCTCGCCGTGGACGGCACCATCGCCATCACTTCCCTCGTGGCTACGGACCCGGTCAATCTGACCAGCACCTTCAACGCAAATGAATTGATCCTAACCTGGCCGGCGGATCACACCGGCTGGCGGTTGCAGGTGCAAACCAATGCGCTCGCTCAGGGCCTGAGTGATAACTGGGTGGACGTGCCCGATTCATCCACCACAAACTGGTTCACCATCCCGGTTGATCCGTCCGTCGGCACGGTGTTTTATCGGCTGATCTATCCTTGAATCACGTCGGGCGCGGTAAAACGATGCTTCCTGGGGAAGCGCACAAGACGCTTTGACAGTCTCGCTCCAGCCTTTATCCTTCCCGGCGTGCGCACTGTCAGAGTTTCACTAGGCCGCCGCAGTTACGACATCAAGATCGCTTCCGGATTGATCAACAAACTGGGGGTCGAATGTGCGCGGCTGAGGCTCGGCAAACGTTGCGCCATCATCACCGACGCGCACGTTGGCCGCTGGTATGCCAAACCGGCTTACAACTCCCTTTCGCGCGCTGGATTTGACCCGGCGCTCGTCGTCGTGCCGGCCGGCGAAATCGCCAAGAGCCTCAAATCCGCACAAAGTTGCTACCGGCGCCTCGCGGCGCACCGGCTCGAACGGCACTCGTTCATCGTCGCTTTGGGTGGCGGAGTGGTTGGCGATCTGGCGGGATTTGTCGCCGCCACTTATCTGCGCGGCATTCCGTTCGTGCAAGTGCCCACCACGCTGCTCGCGCAAGTGGACAGCTCGGTCGGAGGCAAAACCGGCGTCAACCTGAAGGCGGGCAAAAATCTGGTCGGCGCTTTCCATCAACCGCGACTGGTATTGTGCGACCTGACCGCGCTCCACACCCTGCCCTCGCGCGAACTTCGCGCGGGTCTGGCTGAAGTGATCAAGTACGGCATCATTTACGACGCGCCATTCTTTCAACGATTGGAGCGCGATCTCCCCAAGCTTTTACAACGCAAAAATCCGGTACTCGCCCCCGTCATCGCGCGCTGTTGCGAAATCAAAGCGGAGGTTGTGAGCCAGGACGAAACCGAAAGTGGCCTTCGCGCCATCCTGAATTTTGGGCATACCATCGGGCACGGCCTCGAGGCCATTTCGCATTACGGCAAATATTTGCACGGCGAGGCGATCGCCATCGGTCAGGTGGCCGCCGCCCGGTTATCCCAGCAATTCTGCGGTCTGAAAGCCGCGGACACCGCACGCATCGCATCGCTGTTCAAACGCGCGGGTTTGCCAACCACGGTAAAGTTGACGGCCGCCTGTCGCACCAAGCTGCTGGCCGCCATGAAGCTGGATAAGAAAGTTCACGCCGGTGAAATCAAATTCGTGCTCGCCAACCGAATCGGAAAGGTAACTTGGGGACAACGCGTGCCCGCACCGGATCTGGAAACTCTCCTGAGCAATCATGCCTGATCTTGTCCGCACCACCGCAGCCGCGCCGAGCAACAGGTCATGTTCTTGAAGCCATGAGCGCGGTCAGTGAAAGCATCGTTCGCGAATACTTCGAGCTGCACCAGTTCCTCGTGCGGCAGGATCGCAAATACATCAGCCCGACCCGGCGCGAGCAGGACGACATTGACTTTTTCGTTCTGAATCCCCTGGCCACTTCCCGTGACACCGCCCTGCCCTTCGTTCTGCGCTCGGAAGATTTGCCGGGAATCGAACGCGCGATTGTCGTCGTCAAAGGCTGGCACACCGAGACGTTCAGTTCGGCGCGACTGGCGGGCACGCCCGAAATTTTTCGCTTCGTCAATCCCAAGGTCTTTCAACGCGCGGCCCGAGCCTTCGGCTTGAACGGCGCACCGTTAAAAATTCTCATCATTCCCGCCCTGCCGCACCCCATCGAGGCGCGCGAGCAAAGCATCACTCTGCTCCGCAATAAAGGCGTGGACGCCGTCATCCCATTCCGCACCCTGCTGACTGATCTGGTCCAATCCGTGGCCGCCAACCGCAATTATCAAAAATCGGACCTGCTGCAAATCCTCCGGATTTTAAAGCACTACGACTTTTTCAAAGGTCCGCAGTTGGAACTCTTCAAATCCGCCCAGCGACGCAATCGGCGCAAGTAATTTCACCCGTGGCGCACCGCACGCTGGTGCGACTCATTTTACGCGTGCAGTTTCGTCAACTCGCCCCGGAGCAATTCCACGAGCGGTTTGATGATGCTCGCGTCAAACTGAAACCGACACCCGGCCGCGGCGAACAGTTCGGGTAATGGCCGCGATCCGCCCAACGCCAGCGCGGCCTGGTAATCGTGCAGCGCCTGACGCCGATCGCGTTTGGAATTCGCCCAGACCTGCAACGCGCCCAACTGCGCGATTCCGTATTCAATGTAGTAAAACGGGTAGAGGAAAATGTGCAGTTGCCGGTGCCATAAATGGGTGCGCGCCGCTTCATAACCGCTCCAATCCACACTGCCGCCGAAGCGATCCATCAATTCATTCCACGCCGCGCCGCGGGCGGTCCGATCGTGTCCCGGATGTGTATAGAGCCAATGTTGAAACGCATCCACCGTGGCAATCCAACCCAGCACGCTGATGATGCTCTCCAGATGCTCGACCCGGGCGCGGCGGATTTCGTCGCCCGTGTAAAATTCGCCGAGGAATTCATTACCAAGCAGTTCCATGCTCATGGACGCCACCTCGCAAAACTCGATCGGCGCGCTGCGGTAGGCGAGCAAATCCTCGCTCTGCGCCGCCAGCGCGTGAAAGGCGTGTCCTGCCTCGTGCAGCAACACTTCCACGTCCCGCTTTTGTCCGACTGCGTTCATGAAAATAAACGGCAGCCGCGCTTCGTTCAGCGTGGATTGATAGCCCCCCGGCGCCTTGCCCTTGCGATTGGCCAGATCCAGCAGCTTTGCCGTACGCAGTTTGGCAAAACCGACGGCCAGTTGCGGGTCCAGCCGGTCAAAAATCTTTTGCGTGCGCGTGATCAACTCCGCCACGTCCGTGAACGGTTTCAACGCCGGACGTTGCAACGGATCCACCGCCGTGTCCCACGGCCGCAGCCGTTCCAGCCCAAGTTGTTGCCGACGGCGTTCCTGCAAGTCCCGCAACACCGGTACGACCTCCTGCGCCACCGCCTCGTGAAACGTGACGCAATCCGCCGGGGTATAATCGAAGCGGCCCTTGGCGCGAAAGACGTAATCGCGATAGTTGCGGAAACCCGCGTTCCGCGCGATCTGTTGCCGCAGTGCCAGTAACTGCTCCAACTGTGTTTCAAACGCCTCCCGCTCCTCCAAGCGGCGTTGCGCCACCAGCGTCCAGGCCTCCTCTCGCAACGGCCGATCCGGTTCTTCGAGATACTTCCCCATCGCCACCAACGTGCGTTCTTCTCCCTGAAACGTCACCGTCAGCGCCCCGCTCAATTTCTGATACTGCTGACCGATTTTGGCTTCCTCGGTTTCCAGAGCGACGTTTTCCTCGCGGAACAGTTCGACCAGATTTTTCACGCTCCGAATCAGCACCTCGAACCGGCGCGACGGCAGTTGACTCCGCTGCGGATGCTCGATGAAGGCGCGCTCCAGTTGAAACTGTCGCGTTTTGAGCTGCGGCTCGATCTCCTCCACGAATTGCAGGTAACGCTGTTCGGCTTCCGGATGATCCGTGTGGCACGTCATCGCGATGTAACGGCGCGATGCCTCCTCATCTACGGCGGCGCTCAATTCACTCCACGCAATCAGCACTGCTTCCAAATCCGCTGCCGAACGCGCCAGCGCCAGCCGGTCCTCCACCGCGTCAAACCACGGCGCCATCCGCGGCCAATCCGTAAAGGTTAAATCTGCCGGAATAAACTGGCGCGGCTTGAACGGCGGCAACTCCCCAAAAGGCAATAAATCCATGACTCCAGCATAAGCGAGCGCGTCGGGTCGCAAAAGAATTTCAACGCGGCGGGTTTCCAATTGGCGCCGAATCAGTGGTCGGCGCGGCAGGGGCGCGACGTAAAACCACGCCCACATAGCGCCAGCGTCGGGCAAACTCGTCCCGGGACAGAATGGTTTTCCCGCTCAACGGATCGCCCACCACGACCTGATCGTCATTCACCGCCAGAATCGCCACGTAGTGATCCAGCATGAAACTAAATTTGACCACCGCCAGCGTAAGATCGGTGCTTGGCAATTCATCCACGCTCTGAAACCCACGAAACTCACTGAGTAATCCGTCCGTGCCGTACTTTTCCTGCAAGGCTCGGGCGAGAATGTCCGGGGGCGTGCCCGTCGCCGTGCTCGTATGTGCAAGAATGGCCAGTTCGCCTTCCTCCGCCGGGAATCCCAACCGACGCAATGCCGTCACCGCCGCGGCGGGACCACAGTTGTAATCATTGCTCTGGCGACAAATACCATCCTCGTCCAGGCGGGTCTTCAACTGCGCGAGATAACTGCGATTGAACGCTGGAGCGAGGAACGGCCACACGGACACGAAAGCAACCATCACCATCATGAGGATGACAATCAAAACGCGGGCGCGTCGGCCGGAGATTCGGGATAATGGCGTGGTCAACACCATTGCGGCCACCAGGCCAACCACCGCGAATTTGTTTCGCCCCATCATCATCCAGGCGAGGGGTGGTTCGACCGCGAGCGCTGGATGGCGCGCGGCAATTCCATAAATGACGATCAACCCCAGCGGGAGACAATAGCCGAGCACCCAATAGGGTCGTCGCAACCGGGAAAACCAATAGCCCAACCCGGCTCCCGCCGCCGCGAGCAGGGCCACCGCCACCGCTTCAATCCATGGAGTCCAGTGCATGCGTTTTGGAGCAGTTGATAAACCGCGCGATAACCACATTCATTTCGAGCCAGCAGCCAGCCAGCGAAACAACGAAATAATAGCTGCGAACAAAATACCGGGAACAATGGCACGCCGGAAGTCGCCGCCAGAGACAATCCCTCCCCACGCCACTAAAAAATAAATGCTTGCACAAACAAACCAAACTACGTTCCTGAGATTCATAGAGTTGGCATAGCGCTTTTAATGTCGCCGTAAATTTGATGGAACACGGGATTCATGCTGTTACTTCTGTCCAAGATTTCGCGTGGTTGGCGTATTTCGCAGTGGTGTTCATTGAATGTTGTGCCCGTTTCACGTCCGCCTATGGATTACGTCAAGCGTACTTCGTAGCAAAGAAATGACGCCATTTGGTATGAAGGCGGACGCCCACTTCAAACCACGCGCGGACATCAAACTGACGACCGCCCTGAATTCATGAACGAGCATACGCGCGGCAGCGCTTTGGACTGCGACAACAAAACAGCCCGCCGTTTCCGGCGGGCTGTTGGAATTTTCGCCTGGTTTCAGCGATCTCGGACCTTAATTCGCAGTGACCGAGAAGACATCCGCAAACGCACTGGTCTGACCGCCGCCCACCGCGCTGGGTGCTGCCACGCGATAGAACGAAGCGCTGGCGTTATCATCAAAGATCGCCGGACTCGCAGCCACCTGGGCAATCTCAGTGTAAGGACCGTTGGCCGTTGCCGCGCGAACAACGCTATGCATCGGCACGACATCGGTGAAGTTGATGGTGGTGGTCGAACCACTCCGTTCAAACGAACTTACCGTCGGGACTTTGGCCTCCTTCATATAGGTGGCGGTGATGGTGATCGAAGTGCCCGCTTGAATACCGAGGCTGGCAACATTGAAGGTGAATTCACCCGCCGTCGAATTGGAATCCGCCGCGGAATTATCCTCAAAACTGCCAAGATGCTTTTTGCCCTGCGGCACGCCGGCCAAATCCCCTTCCGGATCCGATTCATACACATCAATGATCACCCGTGAAACGCTCGACAGCGGCACCCCACACGTGCCGGAAATCGAGCTTACCGTGGCAGCGGTAATCATGGGCTTAAACGGATAGGGTGACGTTTCATCAATAAACTTGTTCAGAGTTGTGTAACCCATACTGTCATCAATCATTGGGAAGCAGTTCACAAAGGAATTGCCGCGCATCAGAATCCAGGCATTGTCGTCCGGCGCATTCCAATTGACGCTTATCCCGATGGAATCATAAACCGTATTGGCCTCGAGTTCGTCACTCACGCCATCGAAATTGGAACCGAACCGCATTTTGCTCTTGCCGCTCAAGTTCATTTCGTCAACCGCCCAAGCCGTGCCGGTTTTCGGACGGGAACCATCCCGTTCCAAACCGTACGTGTTTCCAGCGATAACAAACACCTTGTCACTCGTTCCATAGAACGTCGGTCCGCCATAGACAAACAAGTTTCCTTCCTCGGCATCATTGACGCCGTCGCCATCCGTTCCGATGACGATACTGGGCACCTGGGTGTCATTGTACCGACCAATCTCCGACGGGGACGGGAACTCGGCCGTACCAAGGTATTGATTGCCAGCCACCGTGCAACGCATCCCTTCGGCAGCGATGCTGTATTCAAAGGCTGACAGCACGTTGAACTCGGCGCGCGGATTAGCTGCGCCCGCTTTCACGCCAATGGTCGCATTTTCCAAGTTGGGCAATTCCGGACGAGCGCCGCCGCTGGCGTCACGGTGGCGGAACGCCGTAATTGCGGCGCCGCTCCGGGCGAATTCGTGCGTGACCGGATCCACTCCGACCCAGCAACCGGAAATATGCAATCCCCGGCAGGAACCTTGATCGTATTCCCACCAATTCTTGACGTTGTTATCCAGACCGTAATCCAGCGCCACGGCAATTCCATACTCGGTGCCGGTTTCCTGACCCAGGAGAGCCAGCCCTTTGATGGTGACATTCTGTGCGCGGTAAACCCCCAAAATGGCTACTTCACCCGGCTCGTACGGATCCGTATTTTCCTCGCCATAACCTGCGCGTTCACTGGCCATGGCGGAATTGTTGATCGCCGGATCGGAAGTGATCAGGGTGCCGTAATTGGCATAGGCCATATCGCGAAAGTTATTGTTTGGCGCTCGCGCGTCCAAAATAATCTTGATCACCGCGTTGTTCGTCTCCGTGATGGGAGCGGTGTTTACCGCCGACCCCGGCTGGCTGTAGCCGTCAATGGTCAAATTGTCCTTGATAACCAAGGGAAACCCTTTAGCCGGCGGATAAATATAATGCGGCCCGGCTCCTGGGATATTGAAGACAATCGAGTCGGACGGATCCGTGCTGGCATCCGCATCTCGAATGGCTTGCGAGAAGCTGCCCGCTCCATCAGATGCGGTGGTGGTAACGGTAAAGGTCGCCGCAGAGGCAACCCCGGTGAATAACACAACGCTGCACGCTGTGACACAGGTTAGGATTTTGGTTTTCATCATTTTATCTTGGTTTAGGGACAACGGCGATATTAAAAGCTCAAGTGGGTAATGCAACAACTATTTTGGGAAAACATGAAATTTCTTCAACGCCCTCGCGGGAAGGCCGGTCACGACCGGTTTCGGCCTCGTGGTGACGTTCAACCGTCCGTAGAAAAACTGATCGCGGCGGACCGGTGGTCGGGCAATCACCATGGTTCAACCTCACCGATCAGAGGGGTGCATCAGGAAGTCGAAGGTGTCCCGCCACCACTCGGGAGGGTGTTCCGTGGCTTCATTGTGCGCGGCTCCAGAAATCACCTGCAACTGCTTCGGCCCGGCATAATTTTCATAGAGCCGCTCGCCAAACTTGGGCGGGATGGTTTGATCGGCTCCCGCAATCACAAATTGGATCGGCTGACGATAATCCCGCAACCAGGCGGCGGGACGATAGCGATCACGCAGGAAAAAATAGGGCAATAACCAAGGCATACGGTTCTGTGCCAGAGCCGGCAAACTGTCGTACGGCACAAACATCACCATTCCGCTCACTTGCTCCGGATGGCGCCGTGCCAAATGCGCCGCGGGGCCGGTCCCGAGTGATTCACTGACCAGATAAGTGGATCGCCCTTGCGGCAACGCAGCCAGCGCCGCTTCAGCCGAACGCAACCAGCTTTTCAGGCTGGGCCGCCCGCCACGCGCGCCATAACCGGGATATTCCAACACATAAACGTCCGCGGGCGTCGCCTGACTGATGGATTGTGCGAGATAGCCACGGCCGATTGCCGCTCCGCCATTGCCGTGCAAAATCAAGACATTCCAGGTTGCGTCATCAGATCGGACATATTTCCATCCCATCATTTCACCTGCGGAATTGGTCCAAAGACTGAAGCCACGTTCCCGCGCCAGAGCGGTTTCTTCCGCCAGCGAATAACGCGCCGGGTGATAAAGCAATTTACGTTGCCACGCGCAGCCGCATAGCACGAGCAACACATAGCCACACAGCAGCGCCAGCAGAAAAGAAGTCACACGCGATCTCCTCCGCCCCTGACGCGGCCTCGTTCCTGATTTGAGTGAATTCGCATCCATTCGTGATTCACCCCTGCCCCTCCACGCGTTTTGGTTGGGGAACGATTCCGCCTCGCCGCAGCTCCGCATCGGGCAACGCCGGGATATACTCAAGCGGACAACCAACTTTAACGCGATTCATACCGCGCAGCTTACAACCAGCGCCCTCCCAAAACCAGACCGATTCAGCCACAGATGAATGTGGATATCACAGGTGGCGGGTGAAACCCTACGCCGCTTTTCCAGCGCCAGCGGTGCTGAAGTCTCTACGGCAACGACTTTGTCCGAGCGGCGAGCACGGATGCCTTGACGCTACAGCTCCAACCCATGCACCGTCGGCCAGCAGCCGCGCACGGACGGCGCGTGAATTCGCAACGAGGAATCATTGCCGATCCAGCCCGGTTGGCCCGCCGCGTCCACAAACGCCACTCCAATCGGTAGGTCCGGTTGCTCATCCGCCACCCGAATCATCTCCGCCTCCGCCGCATCGCTCATTTCAATCCACGCCATCTTGAGTTTCACCGGGTCGAGCGCGCGGGCTTTGATCTTATCAAGTTCCGTCGGGCTGACCTTGGCAAACCGTTTCATCATTTTGATCAACGAGAGCGGGCTGAACCCGGGGTCCTTGCCGCACGCCGCCCAACAGATTGCCGGCAATGGAAAAGTTTTGTGCAATTCCACGATGTCCACGTAATCGCGCGTTTCCGTGCGGGCGGACAGTGCCAGTGCCTTGTTGGTTGCCATGTCGAACAGGTGTAGTCGCCAGCCGAGCAGCGCGTCCCGTTCGATCGGGAAGAAACGAAAAGCCGAATCAGCCGCCCAATCTATCTCCACGGATTGCTCGCCGCGCCGTACTCTTGCTTTGCGAAATGTGGCATCTTCTTTCCACTCATTATTTCTTGATGACGTGTCCACCTCAAAGCCCGCGCGCCGCAAACTTTCCACATCCCGATTGCTGGCGCGCGTGACTTCCCCCGCCAGTTCATGGAAAATGTCGAAGTCATGCGAGAACCGCGCCGAATCGTCCGTGGCATTCAACACGATCCCGCCCGCGAAATGGCTTTCCTCGCTCCGATTCGCTGCGAGAACCGCTAGGATATCTTTTTGTAAAGTGGTGAGAGGCATCGGTGTAATTCCTGGGCGTCCCACCAAGCGCGGCGGTCGCCGTATTCACGGAGGTGTTCCACCACCAGGCGTACATCTTCAAGGTGGCGAATGCTCGCTTCTGGATGCCAGAACCAAAAGCACTCGGGATGATCACGCACCAAGGCAGAGGCGCGCTGGCACAATTCCGGCGGCGCCGGTGTGGGCGGCGGGAACTCGCGCATTTCATCAGGCTCGGCGGCCATGAAGCCAACGTAAGAACGTTCCGGCTGCCGGGCAAGAACTCCTTGCGGCTACGTCCGGCTTCTTCACCTTCACCTCGATGTAAAGTTCGCGCAGTTGCTTCGGTGAAACCGTGGAAGGCAATCACGTCGCGGATGTCCAACGCATCAGAGAGCATCCCATTCTTCCAACGAAATGGCGCGCCCCAGAATGGCTTCCACCTGTCGAAGCAACATGCGGAGTTGCGGAACATAGTATTCCCCAGACATTAGCGTTTGCTTTGGGGGTTGCACTGGCGGGTGAAGTTTTTGGAAGCAAGATTGAACCAATCGGTCGCGGGAGGGTTTCTTCTCCATGCCCTGCTATCGCCAACGATCACCTAAACTTCGCTTCCAATTCGTCCCGGCCCAGCGGCAGCCCGGCAGGGTTCAGTCCGGCGGACTTTCATTGGTCACAGCAGCGAACGGTGACAACCCCTCGCCAGCGGCTAAATCCGTGAAGATTCAACAACGACAGCCACCTTTCTCAGCGCCGTTAGGCATGACATATTTGTAGAAACGTCCGCGCCAAAATCACCAGCTCTGTAGGAGCGACATATTTCCGCCGATGCCGCTCCTACGGAGCTTGATTCCATTTTAGGTTTACGAACTACAAAGATTCCGCGCCTACGGCGCTGAAACAATCATCCATGTCCGCCCGCACCAACGACGTTTTGGACTGCGGCGGGAAGCGTAGCGCCACGCCGCTTTTGCACGCACGAAAGCTGTCCGATTAAAGAAGCCTTTCCGCCCGCCCAAAAGCGCTGTCGCCACTACACTCTGCCAGCACACTCCATGACGCTTTTCGCAAAGTTCGCGTCTTTTGCGGTTACGCTTTCGACACAGCGGGCACTTCAGGCTTTTTCACCTTCACCTCAATGTAAAGTTCGCGCAGTTGCTTCGGTGATACGGTCGAAGGCGAACTCGTCATCAAATCCGTGCCTTTCGCAGTCTTCGGGAAGGCAATCACGTCGCGGATGCTCGGCGTGCCGCAGAGAATCGCAATAAGCCGGTCGAAGCCCAACGCGATGCCTCCATGCGGCGGGGCGCCGTAACGGAACGCTTCGAGCATGTAACCAAAGCGCAGCTTGGTCTCGTCCGGTGGAATCTGGAGCAGTTCCTCGAAGATGGTCTTCTGCACCTCGGGTTGATGGATCCGAATCGAGCCGCCGCCCAGTTCAATGCCGTTGACGACGATGTCGTAATGCTGGCCGCGCACCCGCTTCGGGTCGGTTTGCAACAGTGGAATATCTTCCGCCACGGGTGCGGTGAACGGGTGATGACTGGAATACCAGCGGTTTTGTTCGCGGTCGAAACCGAGCAACGGAAACTCAATCACCCACAGGAAATTGAACCGCTTTGGATCAATGACCAGTTTCCCCTGCGCTTTCAAAATATCCGCGCAATAAAGCCGGATCTTGCCAAGAATCTCACAGGCGTTCAGCCATTGGTCCGCCGCGAATAAAATCAAATCGCCTTCCTCGATGTTTAACTTCCTGGTCAAGGCTTCCTTCTCCGCCGCGCTAAAAAACTTCACGATCGGTGATTTCCATTCGACCGGTGGCTGCGACGCCTCCGTCGCACCGGCAGCAGAGGCGCTACCGTCACCTTTTGGCGACGCGGCGGCGGCGCCACTCGCACGCTCAACTTTGATGAAGGCCAGTCCTTTCGCGCCGAAACTCTTGGCGTATTCCGTCATGGTTTCAATCTGCCCCTGGGTGGCGCCCGCCAGTCCTTTTGCGTTCAACGCCTTCACCACGCCACCGTTCGCAATCGCGCCGGAAAACACCTTGAACGTGCTCGCTTTGAATTCCTCGGTGAAATCCACCAGCTCCAGGCCAAAGCGCGTATCGGGTTTGTCTATACCGTAGCGATTCAGAGCTTCAGCAAATGAAATACGCGGGAAAGGCGTCGGCACGTCCACCGCCAAAGCCGTTTTCCAAATGCGAGCGAGCAAGCCTTCAATGAGCGCGTAAATGTCTTCCCGATCAATGAAGCTCATCTCGATGTCCACCTGCGTGAACTCCGGCTGCCGGTCCGCGCGCAAGTCCTCATCGCGATAGCAGCGCGCGAGTTGAAAATACTTCTCCACGCCGGCCACCATCAGAATTTGTTTGAACTGCTGCGGCGACTGGGGCAAGGCGTAAAACGTGCCCGGCTCGCGACGGTTCGGCACCAGAAATTCGCGCGCGCCCTCCGGCGTGGATTTGAACAACGTGGGAGTTTCAACTTCCAGAAAACCTTGTTCATCCATGAACTGGCGCGTCGCAATGGCCACTTTGGAACGCAGCCGAAGGTGGTGCGCCATCTCGGGCCGCCGCAAATCCAGGTAGCGATATTGCAGGCGCGTGTCCTCCGCCACTTTGGCCGCCGCCTCCGGATCATCAATCTGGAACGGCAACACGTCCGCCATGTTCAACACTTCAAGCGACTGCACGGCGACCTCGATTTCGCCCGTCGGAATCTTGGGATTGTTCGTGCCATCCGGTCGCTGGCGCACTTTACCAGTCAGGCTGACCACGCACTCGCTGCGCAACGCGGCGGCGCGCTCGAAAAGGGCAGCCGGCAAATCCGAAGGATCAAATACGGTTTGGGTGCGGCCTTCGCGGTCGCGAACGTCAATAAAGATAAGCCCGCCGAGGTCGCGGCGGGAATGAACCCAGCCGTTCAAAGTAACCGTTTGTCCGATGTGCGTCGGACGCAATTCATTGCAATGATGTGTGCGTTTCATGTCTGGTGGGAGTTCAGGCGCTTGCCCGCTCCGAAGCGCGAAGATCCATCACGTCAACTCCAGTTGGGGTTCCGGTTGGCTCCACGCGGATGGGCATCATGGCCGGGATTCCGCCTGATTTCAAAAACATTCTTATTCGATCAATCGGCGCAGCGCGCGATCCGGGAGAATTTACTCACACGACTCGGCCCGCCGCTGGAATTACCTTTCCCTGGTCCGAACCGAAGTCATCACGTGAGCATGCCCCGACGTTACTTCAACTCGATCGGGTTCGCGTAAACCCACGGCACCCATTCGTCCCGGACTTTAAGCTCCGCCTCGACGCGATATTTCCCGGGACTCGAAGGCGTCCATTCACATTGCCGCCCTTCCAACTGCTGCACCGCTTCCCCGTTTCGCAGAATCGTAAAACGACACGGCAACGGCGCCAACGCGCGCAGTCGGGTCACAGGGTCAAAGGGAAGCGATTCCCCCATCATCGCCTGACCCGAGTTGTTTTGCGCCAGCCACCGAAACGTGGAACTGTCCGCCATCATGTCGAAGCCAATAAACACCCGTCCGACGCGCAACGCATCCAGCACTGCGGCTTCGCTCAACTCCCGCGCCAACACATGCGTATTCACAAAGCGCGCGGAGCGTTCATAGGGATCGAGTTGAACGTGGAACAGTTTTCGGTTCACCTCCAAACGGCCAAAACTGAGTCGCGCCAACGGACGGGTAAACCAATTCAAGGAAAACTCCGCCAACACTTTGGGACTCGTGTCTTCGATGCGGATCGTATCCGCCGCCGTGTAAAAGGCCCGGAGGCCAACATTCTGATGGCAATCATTTCCCGCCGTGCCCGTGATGTGTCGCGTGAGATTCAACTCATCCCACCGCTGGAGAAAACGCGTGGGCCGGTTAAACAGCTTCCGGTACACATGATCGGGATAGCGTCGCAAATTCACAATGGCTTCCGGCAAAATCGCGAACAAGCCGCCACGCAACCGTTTGAGGTCGCTATGGATGTTGTAAATCTCCATGCCGGTCAGCTCCGGCAGTTCCCAGACGCGCGGCTCTTCCGGGTGCGCGAAAAACAGGACGCCGCCGTTGGTTACGATCTGCTGCGCCAGAACGGGAATCTCCGTTCGATTGCTCAACACCACTCCCGGGGCAACACCGAATGGCATGACGCCATCCCGCATTTCAAAACCGGGAATGAACAGCTTCCCGCCGTGCAACCCGCGCCATTGCGCGTTAAAATCCGCCCGCCCGTCGGTGCAATGATCGCTGAGTCCAATGAAATCCAAACCCGCCACGTCGAGCGCCTGGAGAATCGCCTCGAAAGACATCTCGGAATCGTGCGAAAGATGCGAATGGGAATGTAAGATCCCGCGATACTCAGTCCAGCCCGCGTCATTGGTGACGGCCTGACGTTCGGCGCGCAACTCCTGCCACGCCGCCGCTTCCCGGGGAAAGCGAACGAAATGATCGTAAAGCGCGACGCGCAGCCAGAAGATCACCACCAAACCCAATAAGATTACGAGGTAGGTACCCCAACGAAGCGTTCGCCCCAACCACCGGCGCCATCGCTTCGGCGACGCGCCCTTCGCCTTGACTTCCTTCATAGGCCGAAAAGCATGACGACTCAACGGGATTTGTCACGCCTTCCCTGGAGCGGTCTCCACCTTAAACCACGATCAAACCCACTCCATCCGCTCGGAGGAATTCACGGCTCACGGCGACGCTGGAAGGACGGCTTCAAGTTGAAACCGGTGGCTGACCGGCGGCGAGACGGAAGCGAAGCGGAATCTCACTCAAGGATTCACCCCGTAACCGGGAAGATGCTGCTGGATGCGATCCAAGTCCGACCATTCATCGGGGAAAGCGCCGCGGCCGCGCGTCGGAGGATTGCGCTTGGGCGATTTCCATTTCCAAAACTCGACGTGGCCGTCCGCCAGGGAAACAATCAGGCCGTTATTATGACGGCGCCCCGGCAAATCACCCCATTCGCGTCTCGGATAGGCGCGCAAGCCGATATTTCCGTCATTAATAAAATTGCGATAAGTCTGGCCGGTGAAATTTTCCTGTTCCTCCATGAAAACGAGCGCCTTGGCCGGCTTGGGATCATTGAGTGTGGAGTATTTTTTCCCGACGGGCGGCATGAAATTAACCATCGAAAAACTCCGCGTTGTGCGGTACTTCTGGTCGCCCTTGACCACCATGAACTTGTCATCCGGGCAGACATAAATCGCGGTGGATTTATTGTAAGGAAAGAGCACCCCCTGCTCGATGTTGGTCGTGTTGATGTCCACTTGCACGTCCCCGTAAATCCAAGCCTCATAACCCGGAATATCTTTCATGTTGGGATTGAGTCCCGGTCCGTTCGGAGTGCAGGTGTCGTTGTTGTCATGCGCGTACATGATCCAACACAACTGCAACTGCTTGAGATTGTTGAGGCACATGGTGCGTTGCGCCTTTTCTTTGGCTTTGGACAACGCGGGGAGCAACATCGCTGCGAGAATGGCGATGATCGCAATCACCACCAACAATTCAATCAGCGTAAAGCCAAAATGCTTTATTCGGGTCGAAGCTGAACCTGGTCGGAGACATTTTTTTGTCTTCATATCGTGATTACGCTTTGGCGATTGTTACCGACAGTTTATACAAATCCGCTGACCTGCAAGCAAAATTTACCTGCGTTCCCTCGGGATTCGCGCCACGCTCGAACCCAGCTCCCCAGCCCGCCATTTCCGCAGCGGGGGGTTACTTCCCAAGATTAAATCAGCGCAACCGCGTCGAGCGTTCCATCAACCAAAGCACGTCTTCATTGTTCGCCGACACCACGTTCAAGGGCAATCCCTGACCCGATCGGAGCGCCGGCATCGTCCGCGCATCCTTCCAACGTCGAATTTCCGAGTGACCATCGGCAAACGACAGGCCGCCCGCCTGCCCGTGGTAACTGGCCGGATAATCCACCAGCATCCACTGGCCTGGATTCGACGGATAGCCAAACATGCTCACCACGAATTCACCATCGTTAATGCTGTCCTCCCGTTCATCCAGGAAAACCCACGTCATGGCCGGGCCGGGACTGGTGAGGTCGCTCATCTTTTTGTAAACGCGAAATCCGGACGGCGCGAATCCCGCGATGTCCGTACTATCGAACCAGCCGTTCATGGAAATACTGCGAACTCGCGGCACCAACTGGCCCGCATTGGGACCGGCAGTCGCTCGCGCCGTAGAGCGATCACCAGGACATCGCCAGATGCCCAAATTATTACCGCAGTAGGGCCAAAGCAGACTTTTCATGAGGTCCGTTTCCGGATTCCAGTTGCTCGGATTGGCCAGGTTGAAATTGAGTTTGCCATTCACCCACTGGTTGGGGCCATAGGATTGCGGCACGCGATCTTGATTATCATCCACGTAAAGCCGCCACGCGAGCATGATTTGGCGCCCGTTGTTCAAGCACGAAATTCCCTGGGCTTTGACCTTGGCCCGGCTCAAGGCCGGCAACAACATGGCGGCTAAAATGGCGATAATCGCAATCACGACCAGCAACTCAATCAGTGTGAAACCGCCCCGCTGGGCAGGCGTCATTGATCGCCGGGTCTGAGAGTAGCTATACAATTTCATCACCTCGATACTTGGTTTGCTGAACAAGCTACGTCAGGACTTCGTAGGCAACAAGCCAATTTTCCAAACCTCCCGTAATCATTCCGCGCACGGCTGTCCACTCGTGGCTCGCGAGCGCGAGCGATCGGCTGGGGTGCGGACTTACGTCTGCGATCCAATGATTCACTGATCCGCCGCAACTGCGGAGGGCCGTTGGGAATAATGACAACCAAGGTGGATGGAACCGCGTTTGTCTGAGTTGCTTTACTTCGCGCCTTTGGGGCGCGCATTCCAGATGGATACCATGAAACCAGCGGCAACCAACACCAACCCCGCCAGCACATAGAAAACCAGATTCCAGTTGCCTCGGGACAGGTCGCGCAGCCAGCCGATCCCGGCGCCCGAGAAGATTGAGCCGAGCGCGCCCAGGCACATGGTGAATCCGGTGGCGATTGAAGCGGCGCGCGGATGACTGACGTCAATGGTGGCAGCGCCGCTCATCAACATGTCCGGGCCGTAAATCATGAAACCCGCCAACCCCAACATCACGGTGGCCAGAACCCATGCGCCTTGCGGCACGAAGGCGAAGCCCACACAAACCACGGCCAGGCCCACTTGCATGATGGCGCAGACCGGCGCGCGCCGCTTGCCAAAGAGGGCGTCGGACATCCAACCCGCCGTGATGGCGCCGAGCGAGCCGATCAATGGAATGGCCACCGCAGTGAAGGCGCTGCCCTTGATGGAGCGGCCTTGAAAATCGGCCATGTATTGCACGCTCCAGTTCATAAAGGAATATCGAACCGCGTTCATGCAGAAAAAGCCGATGCCCAGAATCCACAGAATCCGGTTCGAAAAAGTGAGACGCAAAATCTCGCGAAGCGGCAATTCATCAGCCGACGGGGTCGCCGGGCCATTGGCATTCGAAGGCGCGGCCTCGTGAATATCGTCGCGGACGGCGGGCAAGCCGGCTTCCTCCGGGGAATTGCGCAAGAACAGGTAGAAAACCACGGCGAATGGGAACAACACCATGCTGGGCACCCAGAAGGCGGTGCGCCAACCAAAGGATTCACAGAGCTGCCCGGCCAGGAGCCACGAGGCGACATTGCCGACGGTGTAACAGGTGGAGATGAGTCCCACCACGGTGCCGCGGCGTTTGGAGGTGGTCCAATTGGCAATCGTCTGCACCACGAGCGACCAGCCGGCGGATTGGGCGCAGCCATTGATGGCCCACAACACCAGCATGACGCTGAAGGAGGAGGCAAAGGCAAACAACAAGTTGGTCAAGGCGGCCATCAACAGCGCAATCGTAATCATCCGCCGGGCGCCAAATCGCGCGCACAAGGTTCCATTCACCATCTGCCCGATGGCGTAGAAGATGGCGTACGTGGAAGGGATCATGCCGATGTGCGTGCTCGACCACGTGGGGAATTCCTTCAGGATCAGTGGTTGGGCAACGGCGAAATTAACCCGGCACAGGTAATAAGCGGCATACGCCCCCCAGAGCAGCCAGAAGATGCGCGTCTGCCAGGAACGCAGCATCGTCTCACCAGCGGGTGATGCTTTGGCGGAGGGCGCGGAATCAGTCATGTGAATTGAGGCGGATTAGATTTGTTCAAAGTAACGGCGGCGCTCCCAATCCGTCACCGAAGTTTCAAACGCCTGAACTTCCAACCGCGCGGTATGGACATAAAAATCCACCACTGCATCACCGAAAGCCCGGCGGGCCAGTTTGCTGCGATCAAGTAAATCCGCCGCCTCGCGCAAGGAAGTGGGCAGCGCCTTCAATTTTTTATCTGCATAGGCGTTGCCGACATATTCGTCGCCGCAATCCAATGCTTCATCCACGCCCGCCAATCCCGCCGCCATCATCGCGGCAAACGTCAGATACGGATTGGCATCCGCGCCGGGCATCCGGTTTTCAATGCGGAACGAGTTGCCGTGCCCCACCACACGGAAACCAACCGTGCGGTTGTCGCGCGACCAGGCCATCCGCGTGGGCGCCCAACTGGCGGACTGATAGCGTTTGTAGGAATTGATGGTGGGCGCGAACAGATAACTCAGCTCCGGTGCGTATTTCATCAAACCGCCGAGGAACTGGCGGAAGCATTTCGTGCCGCCGGTTTTCGCGTCCGCGAATAAATTCCGCCCCCCACGCCACAGACTGATGTGGATGTGACAACTGCTGCCCACTTCGGAATGCCAGGGTTTGGCCATGAACGAAACCGCCTTGCCCTGTTGCGCCGCCATCTCCTTCAATCCCTGTTTGAATAACACGTGCATGTCGGCCATCGCCAATGGTTCGTCATACACGAAGTTGATTTCATGCTGGCCGCGACCCCACTCGCCCTTGCTCGATTCCACCGGCACCCGCGCGGCGGTCATGGCGTTGCGCACCGCGCGCAACAGCGGTTCGTCCCGCGTGGGCTGCATCGTGTGGTAATCAATCCGGTAATCGCTCGAGGGCAACAGCTTCTGATAATCACCGGCAAAAGCGTCCTCGTACGTCTGGTTAAAGAGGAAAAACTCCAACTCACTGGCGGCGGCGGCGTGCCAACCGCGGCGGGCCAGCGCCTCGATTTGCGCGCGCAAAACGGAGCGCGGCGCCTCCGCCACCCGTTGCCCGTCTGCGTGGAGCGTATCACAAATGGCCAGCGCCGTGCCCGGTTGCCAGGGCAACACCCGCAGCGTGGCGAAATCGGGGCGAATTTCAAAATCGCCATAACCCTTGTCCCAGTTGGCCAGTTGAAAGCCATCCAGCGGATCCATTTCCAGGTTCACGGTGAACAGGTAACTGCAACCGTGGGTGCCCTGTCGCGCGTGCTGGCGGAAAAATTCGCCCGTGCAACGCTTGCCCACCAATCGGCCAAAGACGTCGGGGAACGCCACAATGACCGTATCAATCTCGCCGGTTTTTATCTTGGCCAACAACTGGTTCAAATTCATACGCGCTATTGAGTCCTGAATTATTCCGCCACGTAAACATTTTTCAACTCCGTATAACCTTCGAGCGCCGTCATCCCGAGGTCGCGCCCGATGCCGCTTTGCTTGTAGCCGCCGAACGGCGCTTCGACGTGAACGCTGCTGTGCGAATTGATGCTCAACACGCCGCTCTCGACCCGTCGCGCCACCCGCAACGCCCGGCGCAGGTCGTTCGTCCAGATCGAGCCGCTCAAGCCGAACGGTGAATCGTTCACCGCTTCCAGCATGGCCGCTTCGTCGTCAAACGGCGTGAGACAAACGACCGGACCGAAGATTTCCTCGCGCCAACAGCGATCGGTCAACCCCACTTCCAGGAGCACCGTTGGTTCGAGGTAAAATCCCCGGGACTGCGGACGTCCGCCGCCGCACGCAAATTTGGCGCCGCGCTTCCGCGCGTCGGCCAAAAATTCCTCAACCGTTGCGCGTTGGTTCGCCGAAGCCAGCGGCCCCAACTGTGTTTCCGGTTGGGTGGGATCGCCGACGACGAGTTTTTTTGTCGCCGCCACGAAGCGTTCGACAAACTGCTCGTAAATTGGACGCTCAATAAAAACCCGGCTGCGAGCGCAACAATCCTGTCCCGTATTGGCAAACACGCTTAACGGCGAGGTGTCCGCAGCCAGTTGCCAGTCCGCATCGGCAAAGACGATGTTGGGCGATTTACCGCCCAGTTCCAGTGAGACTCGTTTGAAATCACGCGCCGCCAGTTCCATCGCGCGCCGCCCGACTTCAGTCGAGCCGGTGAGCGAAACTTTACGCACCTGTGGATGCGTAATGAGCGCTTCACCAATGGCGCCGCCCGGTCCGGGCACGATTTGTAAAACGCCCGGCGGCAAACCGGCTGCGTGCGCCAGCTCGCCCAGTTTAAGCGCGGTCAACGGCGAGATGGAGGCGGGTTTGAGCACGACACAATTCCCCGCCGCGAGCGCCGGGGCCGCTTTCCAACACGCAATGGGGAACGGAAAATTCCACGGCACAATGGCCGCGACCACGCCCAGGGGTTGTCGCAAGGTAAAATCAAAACCGCCGCGGGCCACGGGCAACGTCTCGCCGCCGAAGCGTGAGATCGCTCCGGCGTAATACTCAAACACGCGCGCGCCCAAACCCGCTTCGTCGCGCGCGTCACTGATGGGCTTGCCGATCTGCTGCATTTCGAGTTGGGCGATTTCCTCGAGGTGCTCGCGGAGTCGGTGCGCGACGGCAAACAGCATGGCCGCACGTTTGCCGGGAGCGAGATCGCGCCAGCCGTTTTTCCAGGCGCGATGGGCCGATTCCACCGCGGCGCCGGCTTCGGCTGCGTTCGCCGCCGCGACTTCGCACAAAACATTTTCAGTCGCGGGATTGATCAGTTGCGAACGTCGTCCCGATTGGGAGTCCCGATAAGCGCCGTCCACAAAAAGTTGCGTGGGATACTTCATAACACTTCAAGATAAAGCTGCCGGAAATCGTCGGCCGTCACCGGTACGACGTTGGTTTTGTGGCAGGGATCGGCCACCGCTTGAGTCACCAGGGCGTCGAGGTGTTCGCGTTTGACGCCATGGTCGCTCAACCGGGTGTTCAATCCGATGCGCTTCAGAAAATCGGCGATGAACTGGATGGTTTGCTGGTCCGCTTCCGCAGCGGCGACTTTCAACACCTCCAAACCGCAGGCCAGTCCCACGCGACGGTAAATTCCAGATTTGCGCGCGGCACAGAATTTCATGCCGGCCACCAGACAAAGCGCATTGGCCAGACCGTGGTGCAATCCGCAAACCGACGAGAGCGGATGCGCCAGCGAGTGGACCACGCCCAAATCTTTCTGAAAGGCCACCGCGCCCATTGCCGCCGCGACGAGCATGTGCCCGCGCGCTTCGAGATCGTCGCCGTGGTGATAAGCGCGCGGCAACGCTTCCACAATGAGCCGGATTCCCTCCAGCGCAATGCCGTCGCACATCGGGTGAAATTGTGGGCAGGTGAAACTTTCGATGCAGTGCGTCAGCGCGTCCGCACCGGTCGCCGCCGTCAACTTGGGAGGCAAACCGACGGTGAGTTGCGGGTCCAAAATGACCAGCTTGGCCAGCAGTTCGGCATGGAACAGCACCGCCTTGCGATGAGTGGAATCAAGCGTGACCACGGAACTGCGCCCCACTTCACTACCCGTGCCCGCCGTGGTGGGAATGGCCACGCACGGAACCAGATTGGACCAATCCGGCTCGTCGTAAAATCGCGACAGCTCGAATCCCGGACGTTTCACCAGCAGCCGCGCGGCCTTGCCAACGTCCAGCGGACTGCCGCCGCCGATGGCAATGACGCCGTCGCATTGGTGCGCCCGAAAAGCCGCCGCCGCATCGCGGACGTCCTGCTCCACTGGATTAGGATGCACGCCCGAAAACACAAACCAATCCTGGTCCTTCCGATCCGCGCCCAACGCCTGGGTGAGCGCTTGAAAAGCGGGGGTGTTCACCAAACCGGGATCGGTGACCACCAAGGGACGGTTCATTCCCAACCGTTCGGCGCGCGCGCGCAACCCCGCCACGGCGCCGGCGCCAAAAAGTGTTGGAGTGGGAAACGAGAAAGTCGTGATGTTCATGTGCCGCCGTGGTTTCTAAAGCAATCCAGTCTATCTGACAAGTCTCATACCCTCCCCCAAAAGGGCGATGGCACACCCGCGCCTTCCTTGTTACAAACCCGGGCGTTTGATTCACAACGGCCGACCAGGACGCCAATGACTGCCAAAAAAATTACCAAACCCCGCCGGGCAACAGCTTCGCCAGCCGCCGGAGCAGTAGTTCCGTGGGAACGCGGTGGGCGCGCGGCGGTGTGGAAAGTCATCCAACGCGGCGCGGGAAAAAATCTGCCCGTGGTGTTCGATTTCGATAACACCATTACCCGACACGATCTCGGCGAAGCGACACTGGCCTGCCTGGTTCATTCGGGACGATTGACGCCCAAAACGCTACCGAAGGGAATTTCACCCGCATTCCGCGCGGACGGCAAACCTCGACGCGACCTGAATTCCTTTCCGAGTTTGGTGGATTATTACCTGGCGCTGTTGCACCCGACCACGCATGGCCCCGCTGACCCGCGTCCGTATGCCACCAGTTACACCTGGGCACTGGAAGTCATGAGCGGGATGCGCGTGGCGGAGGTCGTGGCCGCAACGCGAAAAGTGTTGGCGCTGTCTCGAGCGAAAAAGCAAACGGCCATTCGCGTCACGCCGAAAGGCACGCCCATTCCAATTCCACGTTTTCACCCGGAAGTCGTGGAGCTGTTGGCGGAATTAATTCGGCACGCCTACGATGTCTGGATTGTCTCCGCCAGCAACGTATGGACGGTGCGCACCGCCGTGCTGGAGGCGTTGAATCCACTGCTGCGAGCGCGCGGCGCCGGCGGAGGCATCCGGGCCGATCAGGTCATCGGCGTTTCCTGTTTGCTAGCCGATACCAAAGATCGCCTCTACAAGGACTCGCTGCTGGTGCGCGAGAATCCCGAATACGCGCAACTGCAAACCCAGGCGCTCAACCAATTCAAACTCACCAACCGCCTTGCGTATCCGCTGCCAACTTACTCCGGCAAGGTGGCGTGCATTCTGGACGCCATCGGACGCCGGCCTTACCTCGGCGCCGGCGATAGTCATGGCGATCGAGCCATGCTGGCGATTTGCGACCATCAGTTGTGGGTCTCGCGAGATTCCGCCGCGCCCGAACAAGTGGCGGTACGACTCGTCCGCTCCGAATTCGAAAATGGCTGGCCACTGAATTATTTGCGCGAAACGATCGCGATAACCTCCGCGCCCAAAGCTTCCAAGCGATCTGTGAAAACGAGTTAAAATTTGGCGAGTGGTTTTGAGGTAATTGAGTAGCTCGAAATTCGCTGATCGCGCAGGCGACTTTCGCTACTTCTGAAAAAATTTCGCCACGGCCTCGGCGCGGGTGTGAACACCGAGCTTATCAAAGAGGCTCTTCATGTGCGTATGCACGGTCCACGAACTAATCCCCAGCAAGGCGGCCAGGCTTTTATCCGTATGCCCTTGGCGCAACCCCATCAACACATCGCGCTCGCGATTCGTTAACCTGGGAAAAACCTCCTCCGACGCGGCCCGCAGCCCAAACAACGTCCGCATGTGATGACGGATCCGCGACTCGACGAGTTCGCGTTCCGGCTTCCCGTCCGGCCATAAGCCAGAAATCGGCTCGAACAACTGCGCCGGTGGGCGACGTCGGTAATAATAACCGCCATCCACCCCGGTCACCGAATACCAGGCGTGTTCACTGTCTCGATAAATCCCGAACGGAAAACCAACCTGCTCCGGACATTCATTGGCCAGCCGTTCCTTGAGCAAATCGCTGCCCGTGGCGCAGGGCGGATTGTGAAACAACACCAACTCGGGGCGGGCGCGCTTTACATCTTTCAAAAAGTCGTTCACGGAATCATGCGCGCCAACGCACTCGAAATCCGGGAGCAGGTTGAGCCACTCCAACATTCCCCAACGCACGGAAGCTTCCGGCTCGTAGAAGATGAGTCGCGCTGACTGACCGCCGGGCTTTCGAATCAATGAAGGCTGCGCCAAGGCCGTAAACAGCGTGGCGTAAGTGCAGGTCAATGGGTTCGGCAACCAGAAAATCGCCAGGGTAAATTCACGGATGAATCGCGGCGTTGCCTCCTTCCAGCCAGATACCGCGATGGCGTGACGGATGGCTTCCGCTTTCGACTCCGCCGCCTTCCGCCGTCTCGTGCCCAAGGGAAAGAACGCGTAATGCCGCCCATACTTAATTCGCGCCGATAACTCGTCAGCGACCGCCGGGCGGAGGTCGGCCAGATATTTGCGTTGCACAACGGAGGCGACGCATTCGACATCGGGCGACGCGAGCGTGAGCTTCAAACTTGAGGCGCGTTTGGGTTTACGCATTGGCTGCAATCCATCGGCAGGACCTTTCCCCTGCCGACGCCAGCATCCACAAGATACTTAATGCGGGTCAAACCCTACTTTCCATTACTTTCACTGCGTTCGCCTATTCACCCCATCAGAGAGTCAGCATCGCCTGCCGAAAAGCTTCCCGGGCCAGCTTGTGCGCTGGACTGGGTAATCCCTCCCCTAAACAGGCGATTTCAGGATTTTATAGCCTTGTGTTAAGGTTGCCGCCGTAAGACCAAACCGCGACTTAAAATATATGAAAAAAAACATCATCGGAATCGCAATGGCACTGGCTGTCGGAGCGAACCTCTCCGCCCCCGCCGCCGTGACCGGGCAGTGGGACTTTAACGGCAGTAACTTCACGGCGACGGTCGGCCAGGACATCCAGGACTACGCCGCAGTGTATTACGGCGTGGAAACTCCAACCACTTTCACCACGGCTACTATTGACGGACAAACGGCGGTCGTCATGGGCTTTCCCGCTTGCACCGGCACCGAAGGTTACCTGGCAAACCCTGGCGTACCGGTGTCGCCTGATGGTTATTTCCTGGCCAATAATTACAGCCTGATCATGGATATCATGTACCCCGCCAGCAGTTCGGGCGATTTTCGTGGTTTGATCCAAATTGACACGTTGGACAATCTCAATGACGCCGATCTGTTCGTTGATGGCGGAAACGGAATCGGCATCAGCTCCGCCTATCATGGTTTGCTGACACCGGATGTCTGGCATCGCGTGGTTTTCACGTTCAACGTTGTTTTTGATGAAACGCTCGCACAAGACATCCACCTCTTGCGCAAATATATTGACGGCATTCTCGTAGGAGAGCAGTCCCTAGGGGTGCCGGACGGTCGGTGGGCACTCTCGGACACCGTCTTATTGTTTACGGATAACGACGGCGAATCCGCTCCCGGCTTCGTTAACAGCGTACAATTTCGCGACGAGGTGTTGAGCGATATTGACGTCTTTGCTCTGGGCAAACCCACCGCCGCCGGAATTCCTGCCGAGATACCGATTTTTACCGACTTGAGCATCACGATTGATTCCACTAATGCCACCGACGTGGTGGGCATGAACGGAACCTACTTCAACAGTTACGTCGTGGGTACCGGCACTTATTCCTATCAGTGGTATCGCAATGGTGACGCGGTTGCCGGGCAAACCAACGGCAGCTTGCGAATCACAAATGTCCAGATCGCCGATTCCGGCACCTACACGCTTGTGGTTAATAACGGAATCCAAACCGTCACCAGCGCCCCGCCCTCGGTACTCACCGTCGGTCTCCCTTCGGGAAGTAGCGTCACCGGACAATGGAACTTCGACCAAGGCAACCTCAACGCGGCCACGGGTCAAGCACTGCAGTATTTCGATGCCACCGTGCAACAAGACACCCAATTTGGCACCACCACCAGTTTTGGCATCAGTGATATTGACGGCCAACCGGCCGACGTCATGTATTTCGCGCCGAGCATCGGCGCCTGGGGCGGTTACGTCATGACGCACGAAATCGGTGGTAACGGCGGCGGCACCAACGCCAATCAATATACATTGATTTTCGACCTGTTGAGTCCCAGCACCAGCGCCGGCTACCGTGCGCTCCTGCAAACCAATCCGGGAAATACCAACGATGCGGAAGCTTTCTTTAATGGCTCCGACGGCTTGGGGATCAGCGCCAGCTATCAAGGTGTCCTTACTCCCGACGAATGGCATCGCGTGGTATTGGCCTTCGACCTGACACAGCGCGAATTTGGTAAATACATTGACGGCACCAGCGTGCTCACGGGACCCATCGGCGCAGCCCCAGTGGGAGTTCACGACGCGCAATACCTTTCGAACAGCGCCGACCCGTTGGCAGGAGGTAGCGTGGACATGCGCTGGTCATTGGGACCGACGGCGCTCCTGCTGGCTGATGAAGATGGCGATCTGCAGCCCCTGTACATCAGCAGCATTCAAATTCGCAACGGCCGCATGACCGATTTGGAAATTGCCGCGTTGGGTGGCGCGACGGCCAGTAAAATCCCGATTGGACTCAATCTCCAAATCAGCCGCTCCGGAAATTCCATCATCATTGACTGGACCGGTGGCGCGCTGGAAAGCTCTTCGTCGCCAACCAGCGGATGGAGCGAAATCGCCGGTGCGGCGCACCCGCATGTGATCACCAATCCAACGGGCAACCAGTTCTTCCGCGTGCGGCAGTAGCCGTCGCCAAGCGCACTGTAAAGCAACTAAATCGTCAACGGGCTTTGGTTGGTCAATCCAGCCAAAGCCCGTTGGTTTTTTCCCGATCCGACTCTCTTTGTCACCGAAGGTAATCTCACGTTGTGCCCGATAATTCGCGGGCATAAGCGAACAGCGCCGGCGCTCCGCCGGTGTGCCAGAATAAAACCGATTCGTCGCGCTTGAACCGACCTTGTCGAATCAGATCCAACAACGCCCCAAACGCCCGTCTCGCGTAAACCGGATCCAACAAAATACCTTCCTCCCGAGCCAGCAGGCGGATCGCCTCCCGTTCCAATTCACCCATGATTCCGTAGCCCGCGCCTCGGTAGCCGTAAATCACTTCCACGTCTTCCCGCGTCAACCGCGCGGCTGAATCCAATCGCTTCGCGCCCGCATTGGCTAGGTGCGCGATTTCGTCCTCGAACTCGAATTGCCCCGGATCATTCCGATCAATTGAAATTCCGGTCACGCGCCCGGTGTATCCTGCCAGTCGCGCTCCCAATGCCATCCCCGCTTGCGTCCCTCCCGAACTCGAGGCAAACACCAAATGATCCATCCGTTGGCTCAGGGCGCGCAATTGCTCCTGCAACTCCAGCATGGCGATCACGTAGCCCACGGCGCCGAGTCCGTTCGAACCGCCAACGGGAATCAGGTATGGTTTGCGGCCCTCCTTGCGGCGTCTGGCCTCCAACTCACGCAATTTCTCCGCCCGTTGCGCGCGTTCGATCCAATGCACCTGGGCGCCCAATAATTCATCGAGCAACAGGTTCCCATTCGGCCATTCCGGCGGCTGACCGTTCAGCAACAATTCACAGCGCAGACCGGTCGCTGCCGCCGCGGCGGCGGTTTGGCGGCAGTGATTGGATTGCCCCGCCCCCAACGTCACCAAGGTGTCCGCACCCTGAGCCAGCGCCTCACCGACCAGGAACTCCAATTTTCGGGTTTTGTTGCCACCGAACGCCAGGCCGGTTTGATCATCCCGTTTGATCCATAGATGCGGACCGTTCAACTTCCGCGACAAACGCTCCAGACGGGTGATCGGCGTTGGTAATTGGGCGAGTCGGACGCGTGGCAGTGATTCAAGATTCATCCTCAAGGGTGTGCGAAAAGAAAGGGAGAAAGTCAATCACCCGGCCTGCACGAGACCGCCCAACCATTTTTACAAGCCCGCTTGCAAAGGTCCTACCAGCAAATCTGGGAAGCAACCCAGCGCAACAATTGCCAGCGCCAGCAGCAGCAGAATAATTTGAGCCAACCGGGATACATTCGCCGCGTCGCCGGATGCGGGAGCGTCCGCTGGCGGCGGCAGATAAATCCACTTCAACACCTTCACGTAGTAGTAGAAGGAAACCACGCTCATGATTACCGCCAGCACGACCAACCAAAGTAAGCCCAGATGGTCAGCGCCTGTTTGCAGCACGGCGGCAAACAAATAGAACTTTCCGAAGAAACCAGCCAGCGGCGGAATGCCCGCCAGCGAGAACAGGAAAACCATCATGGCCAACGCTGCGATCGGAGCGCGCCGACTGAACCCAAGCCAGCTCGACATGGAATCATCTCCCGTTTGCCTCTCAACCAGGTCAACGACGCCGAACGCGCCAATGGTTGCCAGACCATAAGTCGCCGCGTAATAAACCACTGCCGCCAGCGCCGCTCCGTCCTGCGCCAGCACGCCCAACAACAAATAGCCCGCATGGGCAATGGCTGAGTAACCCAGCAAACGCCTCACGCTGCTTTGCGCCAACGCCGCCAGATTGCCCAGCACCATCGAAAGCGTCGCCACCACTGCCAACAACGAAACCCAGCCGCCCACCAAAGCGCGCCCATCCGCGCTGCCCGCGATTCGTTCGCCGGCAAACGCAATCATCATGATTTTGGCAAAGATGAAAAAGCAGGCCAGTTTCGAACCGGAAGCGATAAACGCCGCGCTGGGCGCGGGCGCGCCCTGATACGTATCCGGCACCCAGAGGTGCAGCGGCACGATGGCCAGTTTGAACCCAAAGCCAATCACCAACATCGCCAGCGCCACCAGGAGCAGCGGTTCTGGCCCGTGACCGCCGAGCGCGTGGGCGATGGCCGTCAGCTCCGTCGCGCCGGTAACGCCATAAATCAGACTCAAGCCAAAGAGCAAAAACGCGGCGGCAGTGGCGCCAAATAAAAAGTATTTCAAAGCCGCCTCGGCCGAGTAGCGGCTCTGCGAGTTGAATCCCGCCAGCACGTAGAGCGGCAGGCTGACCAATTCGAGCGCCACAAAAATCATGAGCAAATCTTCCGCGCTCACCAGAAACATCATGCCCACCGTGGAGAACAGCAGCAGCGTCAGAAATTCGGCCGGGTGAGCAGTAAATCTGGCTTCCACTGAAATCAATACCGTCGCCACCACCAATCCGAGCAGGCAGCCCTTGACGATTTGCGTCAGTTGATTAACGACCAACATACCTTCGAGCGCGTTCGCCTGCACCGGCATCACGAACATCCAGGCCAGGGCCGCCGCGCAACCCACCGTCGTCAACAGCCCGCTCACGATGAAACGCAGACGCGACTCGAGTCCGCGCATGGAAGTGAGGTCCACCACCAGCACCGCCAGGGCCGTCAACACGACGATCGTTTCCGGTGCGGCCAGTTTGAGCAACTCGAGGTAGCTCACAGCCCACCTCCTTTTCGCAACCAATCAAACAACGGCGAATCAAAACTGGGCACAATCACTCGAAGCAACACTTTCGGATATAATCCCACCACCAACGACGCGCCAATCAGCAGCACCGCGCCAATGCGTTCCGGGATTGAAATCGGAGGGACGGCCTCCACTCCGTCGCCGATTTTGGCCTCGGAGGAATGGGACGAGTTGGAACTCCGCGCTTCCGCCTCGCCAAAAAACGCTTTCTGCATCGCCCGCCAGGTGTAGGCCACGCCCATCAAAATCCCCACGCCGACAATGATTACCAAGGTCGGATACAATTGCCACGCGCCGATGATCACCTGCAATTCCGCCACAAAACCACTGAACCCCGGCAGGCCCATCGAGGCCACGCCCGCAATGACAAAGGTCGTGGCGGCAAAGGGCATCACCCGGCTCAAGCGCAGGCCTGCCAACGTCGTCAACTCCCGCGTGTGCGTTCGGTCATACACCATCCGCCCCACCACCGCGAAGAGCAGCCCCGCCAGGATGCCGTGCGAGAACATCTGCAACACCGCGCCGCTCAAGCCGATGGTGTTCAGCGTCACCAGCCCGAGTAACACAAAACCCATGTGACTCACGCTGGAATAACCGATGACGAATTTGAAATCCTTCTGCACCAACGCCACCATCGCGCCATACACGATGCCGATGACCGCCAGCACCGCGATCCATAGTTTCCACGCTGCCAACCCTTCCGGGAACAACGTCATCGCCACGCGCAAACAACCGTAAGCGCCGAGTTTCATTACCACCCCGGCCAGCAACATGGAAGCTCCGGTCGGCGCGGCCACGTGACCCGTTGGCGCCCATGTGTGAAACGGCCACAGACCGGCCAGAATGGCAAACCCCACAAAGACCAAGGGAAACGCCCAGATTTGGAATTGGTGCGGGAACGGATGCCGGGCCAGTTCCAACACGTTCATGGTGTGCGTCCCGGCCACGACGTAGAGCGCAATCAACCCGATCAACACGAGCGCGCTGCCCAAGAACGAGTAAAGCACCAGCTTCATCGCGGCATATTCGCGCCGGGTCGAACCCCAGATGGCGATCAGAAAATATTTTGGCACGATCGCGATTTCGTAGAAGACGAACAACAGGAACAAATCGAAACTCAGGAACACGCCATATACCCCGCCGATGAGCGTGAAGTAGAAGGCAAAAAATTCCTTGGTGCGCGAGGTCAGATTCCACGAGAAAAGCACGCCGCCGAGCGCGGCTAATCCGGTGAGCAACACCAACGTCAAACTCACGCCATCCGCCGCGAGATGATATTCCAATCCCAAGGACGGCACCCACGAATGTTTGGTGATGGTTAAAATTTCACCAGCCTGGAACTGTGCGTAACCCACCAGACCCACCAACCACCCCGCGCTGGCCGCCGCCAGAGCGACCCAACGTGCCGCCGCGGCGTGGCCTTTCGGCAGGAGCATCAGCACCAGCACGCCAAGGAATGAAATGTAAATAGTCCAGGCTAACATGATCTGAAAAATTTCTTTACGATCTCCCGGAGCGTGGCGATCACCGGCGCAATCAAGTCGAATCGCCCCAATTCCACCGTCAATTTCTCGTGGTCAACCCCGGCCAATTCCGCGTCGCTGCTCGTCAACAACGGACATCCCAATGCCGCCGCTTCCACGATGATCGCCGCATCATGCACTTCCTCCTCCGGCAACAGCCCTTGCTGCCGCAAGCGTTCGCCAATGCGCTCCACCTGTGCAAAGCCCAGCGGAATGAAATTCACCAAGCGAAACCCCCAAGCCCGATGTTGCCGGAGCATCTTCGTCGCCGCCTGCCGCACTTTGCGATCCGCCGCTGTTGCCGCTGCGTTCGCCAGTTCTCCCATCACGGTCGGCGGCAATAGCAACTCGACTCCGGGAATCCGGGTTTTAATCGTCGCGATGGCATCGCAGATGTCATCCACGCCTTTCGCAAAGTCGAGGGCGACGTTGGTGTCAACGGCGACGAGTCTGGGTGAGTTGAGCTTTGCTGCCATAGGCAATTTGCATCGCGCGCTCCAGCCAAGCCTCCCGCTCGGCGCGCGTCCACTGGTTGCTCTGGGCGCGGATTTTCGCCGCCGCGCGCGTGCCCCAGGTTCTCGACCCACGGGCGCGACCCGGCTTTCTGGCGGCTGCCTTCGATGGCGTGCTCATGGGTAAGTTATCGTCGTTTTGGGCTTCAAAGTCAATTTTGCGAACTGGAACAGCGCGCCGCCGCCGCGTTGCCTTTCGGCAGGAGCATCAGCACCAGCACGCCAAGGAATGAAATGTAAATGGTCCAGGCTAACATTTTGAAAAAGACGAACGATGAATGATCAATGTTGACACGAGGCCGGCGATTCCAGAATCGTCAATCGCACGCAGTAGATGATCCCGCCCTTTCCAGGCCTGTAACAATTTACCAACAAATTTCCCGAGGCGCCACCCCGGCTTCCCCTGTTCCAGCCATTTGGACTGTAAATCATCGCGCTGAAAGCGCACGCCATGACAGCCCAGGGCAACGCCCTGGGAGCAATCCCTTAATCCATTCAAGCCCTGAAAGGGCGGCACAAAATCAATCCCACACATAATGTTCGTCAATGGTCACACCGTATCGTTCGCAAAACGCGCGGAACTCCGATTTGAAATCGCACCGCTGGTGGTGTGTCGCCTGATTCTCGATATAGTTGCGAACCGAAGGCACGTTTGATTGGCTCACCGAAAAAGCTCCGTAGCCGCTCTGCCACGCAAACTGCGAAACTCCCTGTGTCTTCATCCACTTGCTCGAACTCTTCTTCACCTCTTCGATTAGCTTGCAGGCGGCGAGGTTCTTGGAAAGCTGGCAAAGGACATGCACATGATCCGCCACGGAATTAATGATCAACGCCGGCGATTCGATTTTTTTCAAAATGCCCGCCATGTACGCATGCAATCCAGCCCGGACATCCTCTGTAATCAACGGACGACGTTCCTTCACGCTCCAAATGGCATGAACCAAAATATTGGCCAATGATTGCGACACGTTGTCTCGCCCCTTCAGGGCTTTATTGTTTTGTTCATTCATTACCCAGGGCGTTGCCCTGGGCTGTCTTGTTTTGCGCCTGCGGCGCGGCAATTTGTTTATCCATGTTCATCCGCGGCTAAAATTTCAACTGCTCCGCCATTTGCACGGCGGCGTTCCGTCTCGCAAAAAATAATGAACTTCTTCCGGCCGACATATCATTTGTTTTCTTCGATCGGCAAAATTGCTCTTAACATTTCGAAGAGATCCCGGCGATCTGATGGACTCGCATTCGTCCATCCCGTTCTGACTTGAGCCAATACTTCCGTAGGTGTATGCGATGCAGACGCCAGTGCCGCCTCCCATGTCTCCTTCACTCCCAACTTCGATCGGGTTTGATCAATCTCTTGAACGATCTGACTGTCATTCGTGGACAGCACAATGTAGGCGAGTAGCGAAAACAAATTGGCCTTTTCATTTTCACCCACCCAACACTGCTGGATTTGGGGCAAAGCAACGCGACCGGCATCTCCCAACAGCATCAGGCCAATCGCGGCATTACCAACAATCGTATTATTTGTGTCTGCCAGCGCCTGCTGGAGTACTGGTAAAACCGTGTCGCGAGGTTCACCTATGCGCCCTAATGCTCGCAAAACGAAGGGGCGAACCCGGTCGTGCTTCGGGTCGTTCAACATTGAAACGAGCAGCGGCGCAAGTGGCTCGGCATCACGACCCAGAAACCCCGCAGCAATCGCAGCGTGCCCAGGATCAAAATAGCTTGAACTCCTGAGTCCATTACTAATCACATTCAGCGAGGCTGGCCCGGTGGCACTTAGCGCCTCCCAGACTTGCAGTGCGGACTGTTCATTCTTAGCCGCGAGTAGGGATGCCAAATCCGGGACTGCCTCCGCACTGTTTGTCCCCAACACTCGAAATCCCAGCACCGCCTGTCTCGCTAGGCTCATCCGATGGTCCAGCCGTTGCTCCACCACTCGAAGCGGTAATTTGACCGGCAAGCTATCAAGTGCGTAATACGTGGAGATGGCGCTGTATCCTGATTTAACAAACTCAATCAGGAACGGCACTGCTGGCTGGCCAATTTGCCGAATGGCTTCCGCCGCTTGCGGGTCTAAAACTGCGCGAAAATCAATAATCTCCATCCTCCCTGTATCGAGCTCGGCCAACCAATCAGACAATGACTTCCCGGCGAATTCTGGCTCCTTCGGACTGCGGAATGCAATCCCTCCCAAGTAAAGCAGCAAAAGCAACAGCAGGCTCGAAAAGCAGAACCATTTCCACTTCTGACCGAATCCAAATTGGGAGTGATTCGCGTCCATTCGCTATCAAAACTTCAATTGCTCCACCATTTGCACGGCGGTGCTATTGACCACGCCCAAGATCAATTGCGGCCACAATCCCAGCACAAACATCAGCGTAATCGGGATCGCCAACATTCCGATCTCACGCGGGGTCAGGTCCGGGAACTTCAACCATTTGTCATTCACCGGACCGTGAAACACGCGCTGGAGAATCGTGAGAATGAAAATCGCTGTGACCAGCAATCCCAGCACCGCAATTCCCGCCGCCCAAGGCGCGAGCGGAAACACGCCTTTGAAAATCAGAAATTCCCCCACAAAGCTGTTCAGCCCCGGCAGGCCAAGCGACGAAAACATCGCGATGCCCATCAATCCGCAAAAGATCGGCGCGACTTTACGCAACCCGCCGAAGTCATTCAATCCGCGCACGCCGCCGCTGCGTTGTTCGATCAGGCCCACGCACCAAAACAGCGTCGCCGCCGTGAAACCGTGATTGAACATTTGCAGGAATACGCCGTTGAGCGCCGCCGCTTTCTCCGTGGCGAACTCGGGGGTGTTGGTGAATTTGGCCACCGCAAAAATGGCCAGCAGACAATAGCCCAGGTGGTTGATGGACGAATAGGCAAAGATGCGTTTCAGGTCGCGTTGCGCGAAGGCGGCGCACGCGGAGAAAACAATCGTGACGACCGCCAGCGCGAGCAGAAGATTTTGCACGCGCGGCTCGCCGAGTTGCCGACTAAAGATCGGCAGAAAAATCCGAAGCAAGCCATAGACGCCCATCTTGGACATTAATCCGGTCAGCAATATCGTCACGCCACAGGGAGCTTCCGCGTAGGCCGTGGGCAACCAGGTGTGAAACGGCATGAGCGGCACTTTCACGGCAAAACCCAGCAGCACGCCGCCCAGAATCACCAAGACGAGTTGATTCGCCGTGAGGTTGAACCAGCCAAGTTTTTCGGATAACACCGTCGCCAGCGCGCCGCTGTGCCCCAATTCGGCAAGCGCCGGAAAATCGAATTTGCCGGTGGCCAGATAGATGGCCAGAAAGGCGAGCAACAGCGCCACGCTGCCCGCCATGGTGTAGAGAAAGAATTGATTCGCGGCGGCGACCCGGCCCAATCCACCCCAGAGTCGCATCAGAAAAAACGCCGGGATCAGACTCAGCTCCCAGAAGATGAACCAGTGGAAAAAATTCAGCGCCGTGAACGTGCCCATGAGTCCGGCCTGCAGGAACAAAACCAGCGCGTAATAAAGTGAGGGCGGCGTCCCGCTGGCGCACTCACCGGACCGGCGCCATGCCGGTCTCCCTTGATCCGACGCCAACAACGCCATCGGCACCACCAGGCTCGTGAGCAACACCATCAACAAACCAAGTCCATCCACGCCGACCAAGTAGTTTACTCCAAGCGCCGCAATCCATTCGTGTTGCTCCACGAATTGAAGTTCGCCCGAAGCCGCATTGAAAGCCTTCCATAAAGCCAGGGCCAGGCTGAGCGAAAACAAAGTGGAAACCAGCGCGAGTCTGCGGGCCAATTCCCGACGCGCTCCCAGACTGGCAACGACAATTCCCGTCACGAGCGGCAGCAACGTGATGATGGTGAGAATGGGGAATTGGTTCATCGCGCCCCTCCCCAAACCAGGAACAGCACCAACGCCACCAGGCCGACGCCAATAATTCGCAAGTAATGTTGCACCTGGCCGTCCTGCCAGCGCGACATCCACTTGCCGCCGCGCGTCAAGCCAGCGCAGCTTCGATCAAATCCGAGATTGATCACGAACTCATCAATCGCCCGGCTCACCCACGAGAGCGCCAGGGCGACATAACTAATCCCCGTGACCACCCCGCCCCAGACCCATTGATCCAAAAACGCGCAGGCCTTCGCCGCCCAGGCGTTAAAGCGAATCACCGTCAATTCGTAAAGTTCATCAATGCCGTACTTCTTCGCGAACCATTCATACATGCCCAGTGGCAAGGCTTTTTCCAGCAGGTCCGGTTCGGCGGCAGTTTTACGTTGCACGTAACCGTAAAACGCGAGGCCGAATCCGACACCGACAAAAACCGCCAGCGTGGAAACCACCATTAGTTGAGCCACTTCGCGGGTGAAACCTTCAGCGGCATCCGCACCGAGGAACGATTGCAACCACGGCCACCACGGCGTTCCAATCGCGCCCAATGCGACGACGCAGATCGCCAGAACCAACAGCGGCAAGGTCATGGCGCCGGAACTTTCGTGCGGCTCATGCTCCGCGCGCAGTCGCACAAGTTCAGGAGTCTTGGAAGGCGTCACTTCGCGCGCCGGATAACCGCGATACTGCCCCCAAAAGACCAACGCCATTTGCCGCGTCATGTAAAAGGCCGTCAACACCACGCCCGCCAAGGCCAGGTAAAACGGCCCGGCAGAAAGCGACCAACCGTGCGCCGCGTGGAGGATGGCGTCTTTGCTCCAAAATCCGGCAAAGAAAAACGGCACGCCCGCGAGGGCCATCATGCCAACGGCGTAAGTGAAAAACGTCAAGGGCATGAACCGGCGCACTTCACCCATCTTGCGAATGTCCTGCTCGCCGTGACAGCCGTGAATCACCGAACCCGCGCCCATGAACAGCAGTGCCTTGAAAAACGCGTGCGTGATAAGGTGAAACATACCGACCGCCACGCCGCCAACGCCCAAGCCAATCATCATGTAGCCCAACTGTGAAACGGTGGAGTACGCGAGGATGCGTTTGATGTCGTTTTGCGCGACGGCAATCGTCGCGGCGAAAAACGCCGTGATCGCGCCGATCCAGGTGACGACTTGGAGCGCGACAGAAATTGGAGGCAGCGCGCTATCTCCCAAAAGACCTTGCGCCGTTGATTCAAAGATTGGATACGTCCGCGCCACAAGGAACACGCCCGCCGCCACCATCGTCGCCGCGTGAATCAGGGCACTAACGGGTGTCGGACCTTCCATCGCGTCCGGCAACCAAACGTGCAGTGGGAATTGACCCGATTTACCCATTGCGCCAACGAAGATCAGCAAGCCAATCGCCGTGGATACGGCCATACCCGCGAGAGTGCTTTGCGCGACGAGTTTTGAAAGCGCAGTTGTTTCCAAGCAGCCCGCGCCGTCATCGTAAAACAACAACGTGCCGGATTCGTGATAGAGCCAGACCATGCCGAGCAGAAGTGCCACGTCGCCAATGCGCGTGGTAATGAACGCCTTCTTCCCCGCCGCCGCCGCGCTGGGTTTTTGATACCAGAACCCGATGAGCAGATAGGAAGTCAGTCCGACCAATTCCCAGCAGATGAAGAGCAGCAATAAACTGTTCGCCAACACGACGCCGAGCATTGCGCCAGCGAAAAGCGACATGAAACAGAAGAAGCGGGTGTAGTTCTCGTCATCCGCCATGTAGCCGACGCTGTAGATGAAAATCAACAGACCGACGAACGAAACCATCACCAGCATCACCGCCGCGAGCGGATCGAGCACCCAACCCAGTCTCAACAAACCCGCGTCGCCAGCGGCGAATTGCAACCAGGTAAAATTGTAAAAATGTGGCGGCGACGCCCCCGTCGCACTGGCGAAATGAGGTATTGCGGCGACGGGGGCGTCGCCGCCACACAGCGCAAAAGCAAACGCGCAAAGTGAAAGGAGAAACGCCCCAACCATCGAACTGATGGCCAGAGTCGCTGCGGTCTGACGGCGGCGTTGCGGCAATAACGCGTTCAGTCCCGCCGCCAAAAATGGCAGCGCAGGAATCAGCCAGAGGTTTTTGACAATCCAGGCCATTCTATTTTTCGGGCGGACAGATCAGCGGAATCGCTTCACGCTTGTTGCGACGATAAATGTGAAAATCGCGTCGGTCGGTGGTGATTACCGAGTAATCGGGATTGAGTTCACTCATGCGAATCAAACAGAGATCGGCAAAATCCGGATTTTGGTCTGCATAGCGACGAGCCAATTCCTCCAAGTGATGCAGGTGATCGTTGCAGTCGAATGCGACCATTACCAGGCCGTCACGAATCATCGCGAGCACGCGATGTGAGTCGTCCAGATTAAAGGCAGCTTCCGATAACACGGATTCACAGGTCAGCAGCGGTTCGGTCACGCGGGACGCCACGCTCAACGCCCATTCATGGTGGACGTCGTTCACGCTGGCAAATGCAACCAGAAAGCCGGTGTCGGCGATTCCCTTCATCCCTTTGTTCCCTTGGAGTATCCTTTACGCATGGACAGGTCGCGAGGCAGGCCCTTGATACTACCGGCCCAACGCATGAACGGTCGTTGTCCTCCCGCCATCCGTGCTTTTTCCAACTGATCGCGCACCAGCCTGCCCTGCGGCACGCCTGTACGCTCGGAAGTTTCCGCCAGCCACTCGGCAAGCTCTTTGTTAAGACGAACTGTGATTGTATGACTCATGTGGCAAAAGTGTAATCGCTTCGGTGTTTTTGGGCAAGCGCATCCATTCCCGCCGCCAGCAGCGACAGCACGGGAATCAGCCAGAGGCTTTTGACAATCCAAGGCATCATTTGGAAGCCACGGCGTGGCGACAGAGATTAGCCCGCGGCGATAGCCGTGGATCACGCGAATAAAACCAATCCAGCCCCGGAAGGGCGATAGAAAACATGCGCTCAATTGAAACGCAACGCATGCACATGTGAAAGATCCCGCCAGAATCTTCCGCCTCTCCAGGGCTGGATATTTTTGCCACTTGATACCCATACCTCACGGCATGGGCTACCCCCTGACGGCGCTCCGCGCCTGAACTGGTCACATTCGCCCCACGAACCGCGCACCTCGCGGTACAGGCCACCATCCAACGGCGCTCCGCGCCTGAACTGGCCGCGTTCGTCTCACGAACCGCGTGCCTCGAGGCACGAGCTACCAGCCTCCGCGATTCCGTGCCTGCAAAGGACGGTAAATTGAACAACGCGTTTAAGGCAGTGAAACCAAAGGCGCGGATGCGCCGCCCGACGGTAGCCCACGGCGATAGCCGTGGGTCAGTCACGGCAAACCGGCCAAGCCCCGGCAGGGGCGACAGAAAATGTGTTTTCAAACCCGCGTTCATTCCCAGAGATATTTTTCGTCGTATTGAATCTGATGCTTTTGGAGAAACATTAGAAATTCCTCCTGAAACGAAATGTTGCGGTGATGCTCCTCCTGATTCGCAATGTAATCCAACACCGATTGTTTTTGTGAATGGCTGACGGTGAACCCCGCAAACCCGCTCTGCCAGGCAAACGACCATCGTTCCGGAAATTCGCGATGCACCCAGCCGCTGGTGTTGGCTTTCAATTTTCCGATCGCTTCCGAAAGACCAAGTTTTGCGAGCAACAGGATCAGCAGATGGACATGATCGCTCGGCCCATTGATAA
The DNA here is from genome assembly GCA_023953615.1 of Verrucomicrobiia bacterium. Taxonomy (NCBI): domain Bacteria; kingdom Pseudomonadati; phylum Verrucomicrobiota; class Verrucomicrobiia; species Verrucomicrobiia bacterium. Next base: position 1,606,381 of record JAMLJH010000002.1, read on the forward strand.
GCAAAGCCGTGCCGCCAAGTTCGCGGATCACCCCGCCCATGTAGGCAAACAGGCGCGGTTTCAATTTCGCATCCAGCAGGGGCAACCGTTCCTTGGTGCTGAACACGACGTGAAACAATAGGTTGGTGTGGGTGTGCGCCATACATGATTAGTCGGGCCATGGTGAGAACGAGTGACCCACGACACCGGTTGTGGAACGCAATGTTGAAGTGACATCAGCCCCGGAAAGGGTGGTTGATCCTTCCGCCCCTCCGGGGCTGGATATTTTTGCCACTTGATACCCATGCCTCACGGCATGGGCTACCCTCTGACGGCGCTCCGCGCCTAAACTGACGGTCACGTTCGCCTCGCAAACTGCGCGCCTCAAAGCACGAGCTATCAGCTTCCCTGATTCCGTGCCTGCAAACGACGGTAAATTGAACAACGCGTTTAAGGTAGTGAAACCAAAGGCGCGGACGCGCCGCCCGACGGTAGCCCACGGCGATAGCCGTGGGTCACGCGAATAAAACCAATCCAGCCCCGAAGGGGCGATAGAAAACATACGTTCAATTGAAACGCAACGCATGAACGCGGGAAAAATCCCGCCAGAATCTTCCGCCCCTCCGGGGCTGGATATTTTTGCCACTTGGTACCCATGCCTCACGGCATGGGCTACCTTCTGACGGCGCTCCGCGCCTATTCCGCGCACTCTTGTTTCAATGGCTTGAAAATCGTTCATGGTTCTGGTCAACCCTTCAACAAACCCACTGCATCCACGTTCGCGGTGCGGTAGTGCCGATAAATCGCGATGATGAGCGCGAGGCCGATGGCGGCTTCGGCGGCGGCAATACCAATCGCGAAGATGGCGAACATGATGCCCGTGAGCGCTTCCGGATGCTCGCTGAAGCGCCAAAACGCAATGAAGTTCAGGTTCGCCGCGTTGAGCATCAGTTCAATGCCAATCAGCACGATGATGGCGTTGCGCCGGGTGAGCGCCCCCGCCAGACCGATGCTGAAAAGCAGCGCGGACAAAATCAAATAGCCGGCGAGCGGGTTCATTGAGGCTCTCCTTGCGCGGCGGGTGGATGGAGGCGGGCGGGCGGCGCGACGGTTTCATCCACCTTCAATTCCCCATCACCCAGTTTCGTTTTTGCGACTTCGTCACGCATCGCAATAATCACCGCGCCAATCAACGCCGCCGTCAGCAGCAAGCCGAGCACCTCAAGCGGCAACACAAATTTCGTCATCAATCGGCTTCCAATCTGATCAACCGTGACCTCCGGCGCGGGCGGCAGCGGCGATTGCGCAACCGGACGGTGCAGAATCGCCCAAACCAGGAGCGCAAAGACCGCGACGCCAATGGCGCCGCCCCAGAACCAGGAGACTGAAAAAATGGAGCGTTCCGGGACCTCGCCGCCGCGCGTGAGCAGAATCGCGAACACGATGAGAATCGCCACCGCGCCCACGTAGATCAGAATTTGCGCCAACCCGACAAATTGCGCTTCCAGTTGCAAATAGGCCGCCGCCAGACCGATAAACGTCACCGCCGCCGCCAACACGCAGTGAATGAGATTGCGCAACCACATCGTCGCGATAGCCGCGCTCACGATCAGCGCGGCAATGATGGCGAAGGCAAGGGTCATGCGTAAAAACGGCGCAAGGTTAAAACATTAAAACGTGGCCGCGCTGCGCCACCGCGTGGGCCGTGGTGGTGCGGCGACGATTTAGCCTGATAATTATTTAGCATCTTCATTCCGCAAAACGGTACGTGCGTTTGGTGAGTTGTCGGCCTTGCATCAGGCCGCGCCCCAATAACCAGTACGAGCCTAGCGCCAGCGCGCCGCACACCAGCCAGCGCGTGAAAGCGCCGCTGACCCAATGCCAGAGCGCGGCGGTCACGATGTTGATGAGCGCCATCGGGAGCATGAATTTCCACGCAAAATTCATGAGTTGATCCTGACGCAACCGGGGCAACGTGCCGCGCGTCCAGATGAACAAGGCGAGCACGGCAACCAGTTTCAAAAAGAACCACAGCCAGGACGGAATAAATTCCCACGCGGCGTAGGGCGCGTTCCAGCCCCCGAGAAACAGCGTGACCCCCAGAGCGCTGATGGCGAACAAGCTCAGATATTCCGCCAGGAAAAAGAGCGCGAATTTGAATCCCGAATACTCGATGAAATATCCGGCAATGATTTCCGATTCCCCTTCCGGTAAATCGAACGGACAACGATTGGCCTCCGCGCTGGCGGCAATCAGGAACAGAACGAAGCCCGCCGCGCCCCACGGAGTGAACACAAACCAATCCAGCGACCAACCGGGCGTCGGACTTTGCGCCAGCACCATCTGCGGCAGCGAGAGCGTGCCGGCGATCATCACCACCGGGAGCGTGGCCAGCACCAGCGGAATTTCGTAACTGATCATTTGCGCCACGGCGCGCATCGCGCCCAGCAGCGCGTACTTGTTCCGACTGGACCAACCCGCCATGAACACCGCCAGTTCCGCCACCGCGCCCACGGCAAAGAAAAACAACAGCCCCGAATCCAAATCCACCACCACCATGTTTCGTCCGAACGGCAACACGGCATAGACGGTGAAAGCCACCATGACGAGCAGCACCGGCGCCAGCAAATGCCCCACGCGATCCGCCGCCCGCGGCACAATGTCTTCCTTGATCAGCGCCTTGATGCCGTCGGCGGCCGGTTGCAACCAACCGAACGGCCCGACGCGATTCGGTCCGTAGCGATTTTGAATGCGCCCCAAACCTTTGCGTTCCATCCAAGTCATCACCGCGAAGAGCGTGGGAAAAATGACGAGTACCGGAACAATCGAAAGCAACAGCGAAACGACGGCCAACCCCGACTCCGACAGAATTCCGTCCGCCTGACCAAGCAGCCAGTGTTTGAGTTGCACGAAGATTTGATCCAAACCGGACATGAATGACTTTTAAGTTGGCCGCGCGGCCAGGCGATCTGGCAGTTGTCGTTGGGGGTGATTCATACGCGCATCAGGTCATCAATCGGTTCGGGTTGGAGGCGACGCGGCGGGCGGGCGAGGTTTGCTTTCCGCCGCGGCTTTTGCTTCCGCCGCAGCCTTGGCTTTGGCCTGCGCCTTGGCCAATTCCCGCGCCAACGCCGCATCCGAGACCGCCGCATCGGTCGGATGGAGTTTCTGGTAGTGCGAATTGGGTCGGGCCAGTTGCTGCTTGTGGACGAGTAATTTTCCGAACCGATCCGTGGCGCTCCACTCGTAATCCGTGTCCATCTTGATCGCTTCGAAGGGACAAACTTCCACGCAAATCTGGCAGCTCATGCACACCGAAACGTCAATATCGAAGACCGCCGGATAAAACTGCGTCTGCCCCTTGTAATCCGGTTTCTTGTCCTTGCTCTTGACGATGTAAATGCACTTGGGCGGACATTCCTTCTCGCAAATCTGGCACGCCACACAGCGCATCCCCTCATGCCAATCGTCGCCATCGTACACGAGAAAGGGGAACTGGCGTGCGTTCTCGATTTGCGGCGCGCGCTCCTCGGGATACTCCACCGTGGTCAACCGATCGTCCCGGACATAGCTGCCCAGAAAATTCCGCGCGGTCTCCACCATGCCTTTGATGATCCCTTCGCCCAGCATGAATTATGTTCAGGTGCTCAAGCCGAATCTGTAACGCGCCGGAGCGAAGATTCCCTGGCCCGCGCCAGTTGCGCCTCACTCCGAACGAACCCCGGCAGAGTAAGAAGCTCTCGTTCCAGACGCAAGCCAACGGTATCGCGCTCCCGGGAAACTTAATGCGTCAAAGTCAGCACCGGAGCGGGAATTTCCAACCACGGATTGCGCTGAAAATCAGCCGCCGCCAACTCTTCCGACCATTGCGCAATCAGGCTCAAGACCCGCGCCAAATCCAGCCGCTCCTGTTGGGCCGGATACTTGCCCAGATTGGCGCGCGCCAATTCGAACAGCGCCGCAGCGGGACGCAGGCGATTTTTTTGCAGATGCACAAACGCCCCGGCCAGTTGGATCAAACCCTTGTAAAAATCACCGTTCGGCCCCTGCCGATCCGCCAGCCAAAGTTCCTCCAACACGTCATGCGCCTCGTAAAACTGCTGTTGATTGAAGCAATCGAAATATCCGAGGTAATGCGCGTTCAGACCGCCGCCCTGAAACGCGGCGATGCGTTCGGCGATCTTGCCGCTCTTTCTGCTCACGCGCCAAAGTTACCCGCGCCTCGCACCCGGCCCAAGCCAATTTACGAGCTGCAAATGCCAATAAAAGGGATTGATGTTTTGTCGCACCAAGGCGATAACCAGATGATGACCGCGATAAATAATGATGACGCCGTCACTGTTTCAAACAGTGGCTGCCATCACGACCCAATGATAATCGCCATGAAAATAAAAAAAATGCGCCTTTGCTGTTCGCCTGTCTTTCTATCGCGACCTATTCTTCCTTCGGGCAAGGGACCATCACTTTTGATGGCCCGCCTATCCTGCCACTAGGCTCTGCGGTCCTGACTCAGAGATACGATGAAGCTAACATATCGTTCACACCGATTGGTTCGGTGGGATTCGTGCGTCAGGGAGGGGGGGTATTATTTTATCCAGAAAATGGTACAACTTATTTACAGGCGGGGTTAGGAAGCACCTTGCAATTCAGCTTCACCAATGGATCGAGCTTCAACTTGGTGGCGGTGGATTTGGCGGAATACAGCACCGTCGTTCCTGATGCTGTCACGGTGCCCTTCTACGGCTATCGGGCGGATGGCAGCGTGGTGTTCACCAGCTTCACCACGGACGGCATCATTGATGGCACGGGGCCGCTGGCGGATTTCCAAACCTTCTATTTCGGCGCGGAATTTTCCAATCTACTTCGGGTGGAAATCCCCACGCAGAACTGGACGCTGGACAATCTGGTGATCTCCATTCCCGAGCCGTCGTCGTTGGCGTTGGTTTTATGCGCCGGGGCGCTGTGGCTCGCGGCTCGCGGCATCCGCCCCAAGCCCATCCGCTCGTAATGAAAGTTCAGTCTGAATGGAGCAACGGCGTCAATGCCCGCAAGGTTTTGGAGTGCGGCAGTCCGCTGCCGCTTTGGAATCACCGGCGCGCGACGGGAAAGCGGCAGAAGACTGCCGCAGTCCAAGACGCTACCGCGCAGAGGCACATCCCGAACCCATGACAGCCGCCAGTTTCATATCGGCACTTGGTTTGAAGTTGGAGGTGACGCCCCCTCACGGTGGCTATAGAAATTCTTCTATTGGACCAAGCCGGAAGGATGCAGTTGGTCCGGGTGGAACGGCCAACTTGGCCGTTCTGGGCGGCAACCTGCCGCCCAGCCGAGCGTACGGAGATCGCACACCATTGGGTTCGTACTCTTTGCGGTCGGCGATCGGGCTGGTAGCCCGACCGAACGGGCCAGTGGCCCGTTCCACCTAAACTCCAATCGAACCGTTCCGGCTAAGCCGCGAATCCGCAGAACATGACGCGCAAACCACCAGTGAAATCCAGGCGTGTTCCATTGCCCCCGAGAAGTTTCATCGTGGGTAACTCGAAACCGCACGCACGTATTGGGCGCGCTCGAAGGCCGCCGGGTCCGGACAGCTCCGCTGGCTCATGCTGCCGCGCAGTTGCGCGAGCGATTCATAACCGTGCTGTTCCAGCCAGTCGCACATTTCCCGCTCCACCGCGGTCAGATGCCGCTCCCCATGTCGCAACAACGCGGAACACATCATCGTCACATCCGCGCCCGCCATCAGCATTTTCAACGCGTCACTGGCGCGATGGATGCCGCTGCTGGCGGCCAGGCTGAGACTTAGTTGGTCGCGCAGAATGGCGGTCCAACGCAACGGCAGGCGCATGTCCATGGGCGTGCTCAACAACACCTGGTTGGTCACTTCCAGCGCTTCCAAATCCAAATCCGGCTGATAAAAGCGGTTGAACAAAACCAACCCCGCCGCGCCCGCCGCTTCCAAGCGTCGCGCCACGTTGGCGAAGTTGGTGAAAAACGGGCTGAGCTTCACGGCAATGGGAATCCGAATCTGTTGCCGGACGGATTGCAGAATTTCCACGTAGAGGTTCTCAATTTCGAGCGACGTCAAAGACGGGTCCGTGGGGATCCAGTAAATGTTCAGTTCCAGCGCATCCGCGCCCGCCTGCTCGATGCGCCGCGCGTAATCCATCCAGTTGCCGCGGGTGGCCCCGTTCAAACTGCCGATGACCGGCACGCGTACGGCGGCTTTTGCCCGCGCGAGTTTTTTCAAATACAGCTCCGGACCGACGTGAAATTCCGCCGGCACGGGAAAATAGCTCAAGGCTTCGGCATAACTTTCCGTCCCCTGCTCCAGGCACTCGAACAAGTCGTGGCGTTCGAGCGAGAGCTGCTCTTCGAACAACGAATGCAGCACAATCGCCGCCGCCCCGGCATCCTCCAGACGCTTGATTTGATCCAGACTTTCCGTGAGCGGTTGGGCCGCCGAGGGGACGAGTGGCGAGCGGAGTTGCAGGCCGAGATAGGTGGTTTCAAGATTCATAATTGCCTCCCTGGGATTTCGCGCGGTTCACTTTACGTTTTCATGCTTACGACTGCGGTTGCATCAGGTTCATTGCGGGGCCGGCGGGACCGCCGCTGGCGGCGCCGCCGGGGTCGCGGCCGGTTTCAAGTCCCGAGCCGCCAGGTGCTGGTATAATTTCCAGCGCAGATTCACTTCCTCCTGCGCCTGGGCCAGCATGGTTTGAGCGGCGTCCGGATGGCTTTGGCTGAGCATTTTGTAGCGATTTTCCATGGCGCGATACTCGGCCAGCTTGAGGCGCGGATTGCTGGAGTCCAGTTGCAACGGGTTCTCGCCGCGCGCCGCGCGATCCGGATGGTAGCGATACAACAACCAATGGCCTGAGTTCACCGCCGCCTTCTGGTTTTGCATGCCGGTGGCCATGTTGATGCCGTGCGCAATGCACTGCGAGTAGGCAATGATCAGCGCCGGCCCGTCATACGCTTCCGCTTCGAGAAAAGTTTTCAGCGTGTGTTCATCCTTCGCGCCCATCGCCACGCTGGCCACGTAGATGTTCCCATACGTCATGGCAATCAGCCCGAGGTCTTTCTTGGCGGCGGGTTTGCCGCCCACGGCGAATTTCGCCACGGCGCCGAGCGGCGTGGATTTCGAGGCCTGCCCACCAGTGTTGGAATAAACTTCCGTGTCCAACAGCAGCACCTTCACGTTGCGGCCGCTGGCCAGGACGTGATCCAATCCGCCATAACCGATGTCGTAACCCCAGCCGTCTCCGCCGATGATCCACACGCTTTTGCGCACCAACATATCGGCCAGAGTGAGCAGCCGGCGGGCTTCGGGGGCATCCATGGCGGCCAGCTTTTGCTTAAGTGCGGCCACCCGTTCCCGTTGCTCGTAAATTCCCGCCTCATCCTTTTGATCGGCGGTCAAAAGGCCGTTCACCAACTCCGCATCCAGCGCGCCCGCCAATTTTTGCAACAACTCACCGGCGAACTGACGTTGCTGGTCAAGGCTCACGCGGAAGCCCAAGCCAAATTCGGCGTTGTCCTCGAACAGCGAATTACTCCAAGCGGGACCGCGCCCCTCATGGTTTTTGGTCCAGGGGGTCGTGGGCAAATTGCCGCCGTAAATCGAGGAGCAACCGGTGGCGTTGGCCACGATCATGCGGTCGCCAAACAACTGGGTCAGCAGCTTGATATACGGCGTTTCGCCGCAGCCGGCGCACGCTCCGGAGAATTCAAACAACGGCTCCAACGCCTGCATGGCGCGCACGTTTTGCGTGGAAACCGAGCGCCGATCCAATTCGGGAATGGTGAGGAAATGGTCCCAGTTCTTGACGCCCGCCTCCCGCACCGGAGCTTGCGGGCGCATGTTGATGGCTTTCAGCCGGGCCTCGGATTTATTGCGCGCCGGACAGACATCCACACACACGCCACAGCCGGTGCAATCCTCCACCGCCACTTGCAGGGTGTAACGCTTGTTCTTCCATTCCGGCAGCCGGGCGGGCACGGATTGAAACGTCGCCGGATCCGCGGCGGCGTCATCGTACACCTTGCTGCGGATCGCCGCATGCGGACAAACAAAGACGCACTTGCCGCATTGGATGCAAATGTCCGGCTCCCACACCGGCACTTCCACGGCGAGATTCCGCTTTTCCCATTTGGCGGTCGCGGTGGGATACGTGCCATCGCTGGGCAGCGCGCTGACCGGCAGGCGATCCCCCTTCCCACCAATCACCGGACCGAGGACGCGGCGCACAAAATCCGGCGCGTGCTGCGGCACCGGCGGACGGATGGCCGCCACGCTTTCGACGGTGGCGGGCACTTTCACCTCGAACAAATTCGCCAGGGTCGTGTCCACGGCGGCAAGGTTCATCCGCACCACTTCCTCGCCCTTTTTACCGTACGTTTTCTTGATGGAATTTTTGATGGCGTTGATGGCGGCATCGCCCGACAACACGCCCGACACCGAGAAGAAACAGGTTTGCATTACGGTGTTGATCCGCAACCCCATGCCGGCGGCGCGAGCGACGCCGAGCGCGTTGATCGTATAAACCTTCGCCCGCTTGGTGATCAAATCCCGCTGCGTTTCCGGAGGTAAATGCTGCCAGACGGCTTCCGGTTGATGCGGTGAATTGAGCAACAACGTGCCGCCAGGAGCGAGACATTCGGCGACGTTCATGCGTTGCAGGAACAGCGGTTGATGACACGCAACGAAATTCGCCTGCGTGATCAAGTAGGTCGAGCGGATGGGTTTCGGCCCAAAGCGCAGGTGCGACACGGTGGTCGCACCCGCTTTCTTGGAATCATAAACGAAATAACCCTGCGCAAAATAATCCGTGTTTTCGCCGATGATTTTGATGGATTCCTTGTTCGCGCCCACGGTGCCATCCGATCCCAATCCGTAAAACAAGGCGCGCGTCACCTCGGGCGGCTCGATTGAAAAATCCTCCTCCACCGGCAGGCTCGTGTGACTCACATCGTCGTGGATGCCCACAGTGAAATGGTTCTTGGGTTCTGCCGCGGCGAGATTATCGAATACCGCTTTCACCATGGCCGGGGTGAATTCCTTGGAAGATAAACCGTAACGCCCGCCGACCACGTGGAGCGGTTGGGCAAATTTCGCTTTGCCGGTTGCCGCGGACTTCCGTCCCGCTTCGGCCAGAGCTTGCAACACGTCCAAATAAAGCGGCTCTCCGCCCGCGCCCGGCTCCTTGGTGCGATCCAAAACCGCCAGCCGCTTTACCGATGCGGGCAGGGCGGCAATGAAGCGTTCTGCGTCCCACGGCCGATACAACCGCACTTTCAACACGCCGCACCGGCCTCCGGCGGCGTTCAAGTGATCCACCATTTCATGCACCGCCTCGGCGCCTGATCCCATCAGGACTACCACCCGTTCCGCATCGGGCGCGCCGTGATACTCGTAGAGTTGATAGTGGCGTCCGGTCAGTTCACCGAACTTCGCCATGGTGGCTTCCACAATCTCGGCGCAGCGCGCGTAGAATGGATTCACCGTTTCCCGCGCTTGAAAATAAACGTCGGGATTCTGAGCCGTGCCGCGCAGCACCGGACGATCCGGGGTCAAGCCGCGTTCCCGATGTGCCGTGATTTGATCTTCATTGATCATGGCCCGGATGGTTTCCTCGGAAATCATCTCGATCTTGCCGACTTCATGCGAAGTGCGGAAACCATCGAAGAAATGCACGAACGGAATCCGCGCGGCCAGCGTGGCGACGTGGGCAATCAACGCCAGGTCTTGCGCTTCCTGAACGGAGTTGGAACAAAGCATCGCCCAACCGGTTTGGCGTGCCGCCATGACATCCTGATGGTCGCCGAAGATGGACAAGGCTTGAGCCGCAATCGAACGCGCCGCGATGTGAAAAACCGTCGGGGTCAATTCCCCCGCGATTTTGTACATGTTGGGAAGCATCAACAGCAGCCCTTGCGAGGCGGTGAAGGTGGTGGCCAGCGCGCCGGTTTGGAGCGCGCCATGCACGGCGCCCGCGGCGCCGGCCTCGCTTTGCATCTCGATCACGGACGGTACCGTGCCCCAAAGATTATGCCGATGATACGCCGCCCATTGATCCGCCCATTCACCCATGGGCGAAGCGGGCGTAATGGGATAAATGGCAATCACCTCACTCAACTGGTAGGCAATGCGAGCGACGGCCTCATTAGCATCGAGGGTCTGGCAGAGCGCGATATTCATCTGACCATCAGCGTTCCCGAACCGGCGTGGTTAGGAAAACCATCTCTTGCCAATCAATAACCAGAAATTGTTATTAGCGGGACGCAGATGCGTCCGCTGGCGGGAACGGGCCGTCGAAACTGTGCTGCGAACCCTTCCGCCAAATGGCAGACCGTCACCAGGAGAAACGGAGTTTCGATCCGATCCGGAACGCGCCCGACTGCGGCGGCGGGAATTTTCTGCGTGCTTTTCCCACTGATGGTTTCTAATTTGCCGCCATGACAATTTGGTTGTTGGCTCTCATCGTTTTGGCGGTGGTCGCACTGGTCGGGTATAATCAGGGGGCGATCCGCACCGGAATTTCCTTCCTTGGCATCATCCTCGCCTTTCTGCTCGCGCCCCTGGCCGGCAAAATTTTCGTGCCGCTCCTTGGTTTGTTGGGCGTGCAAAGCCCCATCTGGCTGTGGGCCTTACCGCCGCTGTTTGGGTTCATTCTCATTTCCGCTCTGGTCAAAACGGGGGCGTTTTTTGTGCATCAAAAAGTGGATGTTTATTACAAATACAAAGCGGGCGATCTGCGATTGGCGCTGTGGGAGCGACTCAACAAACGGCTCGGCGCCTGCGTGGGCGTGTTGAACGGGGTGGCTTATCTGGTGCTGCTGTCGTTCGTTATTTACGTTCTTGGCTACTGGACGGTGCAACTGGCCACCTCGGAAAACGACCCCAAGGGCCTGCGCCTGCTGAATGTGCTCGCGCACGATTTGCAGAGCACGGGCATGGACCGCGTGGGCAAGTCCATTGATCCGATGAAAGCGCCGTATTACGACACCGCCGATCTCGCCGGGTTGATGTTTCAAAATCCCCTGTTGGAAGCGCGTTTCCTGCGCTACCCGGGTTTCTTGAGTTTGGGCGAACGTCCCGAGTTTCAAACGCTGGGCAAAGATCAAGGCTTTGCGGACATGCGTTTGCAATCCAGTCCCATCAATTCCGTGATGGAGCAGTCTTCCGCCCAAGCCATTTTTTCCAACCCGGAATTGTTGCACCAAATCTGGGCGACCTTGCAACCGGATCTGGCTGATCTGCAGGAGTATTTGGTGACCGGCAAGTCCGATAAGTACGATCGCGAAAAGTTGTTGGGCCGCTGGGTGTTCAACCCCTCCGGCACCATGCTCGCGTTCCGTCGCCTTAAACCCAATCTCGCCGGAGGCGAAATCGCCCGTATGCGCGAGTTTTTGAAGGAACGCTTTGCGCAATGCACGATCGTGGCCGCTCCCGATAAAATGCTGGTGGTGAAAAATTTTCCGCAAGGGCTGGCGCAACCGGGAATGCCTCAGCAAACAACCGATCGCCGCGGCACCTGGTCAGCGGAGGGCGACGATTACGATTTCAATCTGGACGGAGAACGGCACACGGCAAAATTTGAAGGCAATCACCTGATCATGTCGGGAGATGTTCCCCTCGCCTTTCGGAAGGAAGATTGAAACCGCCCTGGCCATCGCGGCTGATGGGCTGGTTCGCTCCAGTCTGACTCGGAATTCAACGGAAGCTGACGGGTTGCGGCTGCAAGTCCGGTCCCAGCGGAATACTGAATAAAGAACCGGTGGCTGGAGAAATCGCGGATGAATTGCTGCTGGTTGCAAAGATCGGCGCAACGGCGGCGGCAGAGGTTGCCAGCATTGGCGCGGCGGCCGGATGCTGAATCAATCCGGTGGCGCCCACCGTCCCCAAGGTCAAATCGGGCTGCGGTTCCGTTCCCACCATAAGAAAGCCACCCAACAGCAACAGACCGCAAGCGCCGGCGGTCACAACGCCAGACAGGGCGGGACGACCTTCAATCACGCGCCAGACGCGTTGCAACCATGAAGCGCGCGCCAGCTCGGCCTTGAGCCGCTGGCCGGAGGACGTTTCGCTCGCGCGCAACCGGGCGGTTATCTGGCCCGGAAGCTCGTTGAAATAGCGCGGGTGCGGTTGTTCGTAGCGCTTGAGCTTGAGCAACTGTTGCAACTTGGCAAAATCTTCTGGTCCTTGCGACTCACTCATACGACCTGACTTGATACTGGTTTGATCTCCTCAACTACTTCAGATAATCCGCGAGATCTCCCTGCAACTGCTGTCGCGCATAAAACAGGCGCGATCTGACCGTTCCCACATTGCATTGCATGATCTCCGCAATCTCCTCGTGTGCCAGCCCTTGCACGTCGTGCAGGGTCACAACGAGCCGATGTTGTTCCGACAGTTTCTGCATGGCCTCGTTCAATTTTTTGTGCAACTCCCCCAGAGCGATGTCGCGACGGGGGGTTTTATCCGAAATCAACGCCACCAAATCCGGATCCTTCTCCGCATTAAAATCCAGATCGTTCAAACTCATGGCGTACCGGTTCTTCCGTTGCTTGAGGAAATTGATCGTCTTGTTGACGGCAATCCGATAGACCCAGGTGTAGAAGCTCGAACCTCCCTTGAAACTCTGCAAGACCTGATAGGCTTTGATGAACGCTTCCTGAGTCAGGTCGTTCGCGTCCTCGTGATTGGACGTCATGTGGTAAAGGGTGGCGTAAATCCGCTCCTGATAGCGGCGCACCAATTCATCGTAAGCCGCCAGATCCCCCTTTTGCGCCCGACCGATAAGTTGGGCCTCTTCCGCACGCACTGATGAAACCACCGGACCGGACGGCTTGACCGGGTCCATCGCACTCGCCGTCTGATCCGATGCTGGTTCGGTCATGGTTATAGGTATCGCAATCATTCTGACAACAAAGCCGCCTGCTGCGCCAGATATTCAGTGGCGACCAAGAGGCCAGCATGCCCCTCGGACTCTGGCAGCAGACTGAGGCTTTGACGGGCTTGAACGAGATAGCGTTCAATTAAATCCACCGTCGGCTTCAAAGTGGCGTGACGCCGCAGGATCTGCTGAATCCAGTCAAAAGCCGTCGGTTGCCACGATTCCACCAGCGTTTCCAACTTGGCCCGGTCCTCGCGTCCGGCGCGTTCCCACGCCAACAACACGGGATACGTCAATTTGCCTTTGGCCAGGTCCGTGCCCAGCGATTTGCCCGCCTCCGTTTCCGAACCGAACAAATCCACGCAGTCATCATAGATTTGATATGCAGTGCCGAAAGCCATGCCGAAACTGCGCAGCGCCGCGCGTTGCGCCGGAGTGGCGTTGGCCAGGAACGCCGCCAGACCGCACGACAACCCAAATAGCTCCGCCGTTTTCATTTCCAAAACGCGGAAGTATTCCTTTTGTGAGCGGGCGAAATTGCGCCGATGCCGGGTTTGCAAAATTTCACCCGAGCAAACCGTATTCGTCGCGGAAGCGACCGCACGACAAACCTCCGGCGTCGGAAAACCCGCAGCCAGAGTAAGCGCGTGGGCAAACAGGCAATCGCCAAACAGCACCGCGATTTCATTTCCCCAATTGGCGGCAACCGTCAATTTACCGCGTCGCAATTCCGCCTCGTCCATCACGTCGTCGTGAACCAGAGTGGCCAAATGCACCATTTCAATGATCGCGGCGACGGTGACGTGGTCTTCGTTGGGATTGCCGAGCGCCTTGGCGGCCAGTGCCACCAAAGCGGGGCGCAAGCGCTTGCCGTTGCCACTGAGGGTGTATTCGGCATAGTCGGCCAACGCCGGGTCAAAAGTTTTTACCTGCCTCAACAAACATTGGGAAACCGCGTCAAGAAAAGGCTCGACCGGCTCCACGAACTGCCTCCAAGCGGTAGGTAGTTTACCCCGCTGTCCCGCAATGGCGTCGGTAGCGGGGATTTTAGACTCAACGGCCACCATGCGAAACCAATTTAAGTTTCATCAGGAAGTGAGTCAAACCTGTTTCCCTGGAAGAGGTGTGTGCCACCCTGCCCTAAATTCTTGGGAGAGACGCGTCCCACCGCGTCCCTGATTGGTTGGGGATGACGTGGAAGTCACCCATCCCAACATAACGGCGCCGTCGCCGTGAGCGTGTGTTCGGCCAACAATGTGGCGGCGGCGCCCCGCCGCAGTTCTGACCGCACCGAGTCGAGACGCCTCGGTAGCCTTTAACTTTAGAACCTGAATGTCGTCCGCGAGACGCGGACGACTACCGCCGAGACGGCGGTGCTCCCCTCAATGGCCATTCCCTTGCCAATCATTCCCTTATCTTCCCGTTCGCGTGTTTCGTGTATCTCGCGGTCGTATCTCTCTGATGAGTTGGGGACGACGTGGAAGTCGTCCCTCCCAGCACAGCGGTAGTACGAACGCATGGGTGGGGCGGGCTTGATTTTGACAGGATGAACAGGATTTAGCGGATCAGGATTTCTGATCGGCGGCTGGAGACCATAGGTTTACGTACCGCGTTTGAACTCCAACTCCTTCGCACCAAGATTCAGCAACAATCGTCCCTTGTATTTTCCCTTCCCCTCGATGCCTCTGTGCCTCGGTGGCCCTTAACTTTAGAATCTGGAAGTCGTCCCTCCCGATATAACGGTACCGGCGACGCGAGCGTGTGCCCGGCCAACCATGTGGCTGCGGCGTCTCGCCGCAGTTCCAGCCGAGCCTCGGTAGCCTTTAACTTTAGAACCTGGATGTCGTCCGCGAGACGCGAACGACGACCGCCGAGGACGGCGGTGCTCCCCCATTTCCCATCCCTTTGCCCACCATTCCCTTGTCTTCCCGTTCGTGTATTTCGCGGTTGTATTTTCCTTGGGAGGGACGCGTTCCACCGCGTCCCTGAACCACAATAGGGCGCGCTATTCACCGATGATTTTTACCAACACCCGTTTGCGGCGGCGGCCGTCAAATTCGCCGTAATAAATCTGCTCCCACGGCCCGAGGTCCAACCGGCCCTGCGTAATGGCGACGACCACTTCGCGTCCCATGATCTGACGTTTCATGTGCGCGTCGGCATTGTCTTCGCCGGTTCGATTGTGCTGGTATTGAGTCGTCGGTTCATGCGGAGCCAACTTCTCCAACCAGACGTCGTAGTCATGCAACAAGCCGTCCTCGGCGTCGTTGATATAAACGCTGGCGGTGATGTGCATGGCGTTCACCAAACAAAGTCCTTCCTGCACTCCACTCTGGCGGACGAGTTTTTCAATCGTGGGCGTGATCTTCAGGTAGTCGCGCCGGTGCGGCGTCTCAAACCAAAGGTATTCGGTCAGATGTTTCATTCCGCCGATTATTCGCCATAATCCGCACGCGCCCAATCCGAATTTGCGAGAGCGCACGCTGGCGATCCCGCCGCCGCCGATTCAACGCGCGAAAATGTGCCGGATCACTTCTTCGATGGGAACTTCCTCGATATCAATGTCCCGCACGGGGAATTGGTCCAATAACTCTTTGCAAACCGAAATGACGCGATCGCGTTTGACCTTGAGTTTGATGCGTCCCGCGGTTTGTTCGATCACCTCGCCGTAACGCTGTAAGGCTTCCTGATCCCGTCCGCTGGCGCGGTCGTATTCAATGGTGATCAGTTTGAAATCAGCGAAACGATCCACGACCTCGCTGAGCTGGCCATCAAAGGAAATCCGGCCGTGGTCAATGATGATCACGCGCTGGCAAAGCGCTTCAATGTCCTCCATGTAGTGGCTCGTGAGCAGAATGGTGGTCTTTTGCGTGGCGTTATGGTGGCGTAAAAATTTCCGCACCGTTTGCTGCGAAACCACATCCAAGCCAATTGTAGGCTCATCCAGAAACAAAACCTTGGGCTGGTGCAACAGGGAAGCGATCAATTCCAGCTTCATCCGTTCGCCCAGCGAAAGTTCGCGCACGCTCACGTTGAGTTTCTCACGCACCTCCAACAACTCCGTCAGCTCGGCCACGGTGCGTTCAAACTGCCCCGTGGGAATGCCGTAAATCCGCGCGTTCAACTCCAACGATTCGCGCGCGGGCAAGTCCCACCACAATTGGTTCTTCTGCCCCATGACCAGCGCGAACTGCCGGCGGTACGCATCGGCACGTTCCCAGGGAACGTGCCCCAGGACGCGCGCCCGTCCGTCCGTTGGGTACAACAGTCCGGCGAGCATTTTAAGCGTGGTGGTTTTGCCGGCGCCGTTGGGACCAAGAAAGCCAACGAGTTCACCAGGTGCGATCTGGAAGCTGACGTTGCTGACGGCGGCCACCGTCTCGTATTCGCGCCGAAACAGCCCGCGCAACGCCCCTTGAAAGCCGGGGCGCTTTTTGTAGATGCGGAAAGTCTTGGTCAGGCCGCTGACCTCAATCGCTGGCACACCGGAGTTTTTACTTTCCAACTTAACAATTCAAGGCTGACCGTGCGGGCGCGTTACCGAACGTCGCTCAACGCATCAGCAGTTTTTGCAAATAACTCACGGCTTGGCGGACGTTTTCGTCTATGGTCATGCGCCCTTCAACCAAGCGGCAGGCGTGCAGCACGGTACCGTGATCCCGCCCGCCAAAAGCTTCGCCAATGCTGCTCAACGATTGCTCCGTAAGTTGCCGCGAGAGATACATGGCGACCTGCCGCGGAAAGGCAATGTTCTCCGGGCGCCGCTTGCTCGTCATGTCCGCCAGACGGATGTCGTAATGTTCCGCGACGCGTTTCTGGATCAGCTCCATGGTCACCGCGTTTTGCCCCTCTTCGTTGAGCATGTCCCGCAACAGCCCTTCAATGACATCCAGGCTCAGCTTCTTCCCCACCAGCGAACTGTAGGAAGCGACGCGAATCAACGCGCCTTCCAACCGCCGGATATTGCTGCGAATGCGTTGCGCCAGGAAAGTGATGATCTCATCCGACAACTCCACCGGCATCAGACTCGCTTTCTTTTTCAGAATCGCCTGCCGAATCTCCACATCGGGCGGGAGCAAATCGGTGACCAGTCCCCATTCAAATCGCGACGCCAGGCGTTTCTCCAAATCTTTGATCTCGGCGGCGGGGCGATCACAACTCATCACGATCTGCCGGTGCGCCTCGTGCAACGCGTTGAACGTATGGAAAAATTCCTCCTGAATCCGCTCCTTGCCAGCGAGAAACTGAATGTCGTCAATCAACAGCACATCCAGTTGGCGATATCGCTTCCGGAATTTCATCACCGAATTGTTCTGGATCGCGTCAATGTACTCGTTGGTGAATTTTTCGCAGGAAACGTAACCGACCCGGGCGTTCTTCTTGGATTTCGCCACATGATGACCAATGGCGTGCAACAGGTGCGTCTTTCCCAGACCGACGCCGCCATAAAGAAACAGCGGGTTGTAGGCTTTGCCCGGCGCCTCGGCCACCGCCTTCGCCGCAGCGCAGGCAAAATTGTTGTTGTCTCCAACCACAAAGGTTTCAAAGGTGTTCTTGGGATTGAAAACCGACTCGTCAGCCGGGGCGTTCCTGACGCTGGCATTTCTGATTGTCCGCGAATTCGCCACCCCCGGTTTGCCGGACGTTACCGGCCTTGGCGTCGTTGCCGCCGTTGACACCGGCGCGTCCTTCGCGGTTTCAAACCGCACGCGCAGCTCTTGCGCGGCTGCCAGACTCAACACTTGTTGCAGAAGTTTTTGATGGTTGTCTTTAAGCCACATCCCGCAAAAATCATTGGCGACTTCAAGCACCAGACAATCGCCCTCCAAGGTGCGCGCGCGCAGCGGAGCAAACCACAACTTGAACATCTCGGGACTGGTCATGGACCGTAGTTGCTGCTGTGCGGCGGCCCAGATTTTGTCGGCTGAAGGTTGCGAGTTTTTTCCGTCGTTTATGTTGAAATTCTGAGATTTATTCACTTTGCTTCAAATTCCATTGCCGCGAGCCGTTGGCCGCGCCATTTTTAACACACTTAAAATCCTTCGTCAGTAAAAAGTCCCGGCGAACTCTGAAACCAGTCTTTTCCGCACGGAAAGCCGCTTGACATCCAATTGATAAACAACGACTTACAACCGTCAATAAATTAGCCCGCGGTACAACTCGGTTACTGCGGGCCATGTTACAGAAAATTTCTGGTTCGCGAGAAAGATTTTTATGAAATCAACCGATCGGTTGCGAGGACAATATATTACGACTTATTCCGGAGTTATTCACAGCGCGATTTTTGCAATAAAATCAGGGCGTTTTTCCGTCTTCTCCAGGGTTTGAGACCAACCGCTCGAAGAACTTGCCGACAACCATTCACCACTTTTCCGGAACCTAAATCCGGTCTCGCAAACGAAATTTCAATTGCCAATCAAAGGTGATGGGAGGCTCGTTTGCGTCAGCCTCACCAATCCGGGGCTTGAGGAGCACCGCGATTGGTCCAACCGCTACAGTTCGGAAAGTATTTCAACACTTGAATGGTTGGCTCGACTTCCCCAACAGGCTTTCCCACAATTCGCCTATGGCGAGAACTCCTTCCACCATGTTGCCACTGGGCACATTAGCGCCGGACTTTGAACTTCCGGATTCCACGCATAAAACTGTTTCCTTGCGGGATTTCAGCGGCGCCTCCGCGCTGCTGGTGATGTTTATCTGCAACCATTGCCCCTTCGTGCGCCATGTGCGCTCGGAATTGGCGCAACTCGGTCGTGATTACGCCGCCAAAAATGTCGCGATCGTAGCCATCAACGCCAACGACGCGGAGGCTTATCCCGAAGACAGTCCCGCAGCCATGGCCGAGGAAGTGCGCGCGGCGGGTTACTCTTTCCCCTATCTCTTCGATGCGACCCAAAACGTGGCGCACAGGTACCGGGCCGCCTGCACGCCGGATTTCTTTCTGTTCGACGGCCAATGCCGACTGGTCTATCGCGGTCAGTTGGACGACAGCCGGCCCGGCAACGGAATTCCCGTGACGGGTCGTGATTTGCGCGCGGCGCTCGATGCGGTCCTGGCTGGAGAATCCGTTCCGGCCACCCAAAAGCCGAGCCTCGGCTGCAATATCAAATGGAAGGCCGGCAACGAACCGGATTATTTCCGACATTGAACGTGTGACGGTCCTCGAAGTCATCACGAGAAGCACCGATTTTCTCACCAAAAAGGGGGTGGATTCCCCGCGCCTCCAAACCGAGCTGCTCCTGGCTCACGTCCTGCAATTACCGCGCATGCAGCTCTATTTGCAGTTCGAACGGCAATTGACCGAGACCGAACTGAATTTGCTGCGCGCGCTCGTTCAACGCCGTGGTCAACGTGAACCGCTGCAACATCTGACTGGTTCAACCTCGTTTTGCGGCTTCGAAATCGTCGTGAACCGAAATGTACTGGTGCCCCGCCCGGAAACCGAACTGCTGGCCGAGTCGGGATGGCTGTTTCTCCGCAACTTGAATTCCACGCCCGCCTGCGCCCTGGACCTCGGCACGGGGAGCGGTTGCCTGGCCATCGCGCTTGCCGCGAAATGTCCAACCGCCAAAATCGTCGCCACCGATGTTTCCGACGACGCCTTGAAAACCGCCCGACAAAATGCGGCGACCAATCAAGCCGGCAAGTCCATTGAATTTCGCCAAGGCGACAAATTCAACGCGTTGAGAACCGACGAATCGTTCGACCTCATCATCAGCAACCCGCCCTACATTCCCACTGCGGAAATTGAAACGCTGCAAGTGGAAGTGCGCGAATATGATCCCCATCGGGCTTTGGATGGGGGTGCGGACGGATTGGATTTTTACCGCTACCTGGCAGCGAACGCTGCGCCGCACCTGAACCCCGGCGGTAAAATCATGCTTGAATTCGGCGCCGGTCAGGCGGCGGCGCTACGCGAAATCTTTAGTAGCCAAAACTGGACGAACCTCACGATTCACAAGGATTATTCCGGTCTCGAGCGCATCTTGATCGCAGATCGCGGTTAGCCCGTGACGGCCGTCGCCGCGACCAGACCAATCCCGTCCGCCCCGACAATTTTCCTGGGATTTTTCCTCGCCAATGAGTGGTGAACCAACGCAGACTATCCGCAGATTAAATGAAAACTTCACGCTCGCTCACTGCCAAGCCATTGTCCCTGATCATGCTGGGGACGCTGCTGCTCGGCCTCGTCGTTTCCGGCTGCCGCACTTCCTCCTGCTGCGCTCAAAGCAAGTCACCGAAGCATGTGCTGGTGGTGACGACCACGACGGGCTTCCGGCATAGCTCGATTGAGACGGCGGAAAAAATCATCGCTCAGCTCGGCGCCCGCAGCGGGGATTTTACGGTGGACTATGCGCGCGTCTCTCCCAACGCTCCCGAACTGAAGGGCGCCGATGGCAAACTGGACAAGGCCAAATACGAAGCCGCCATCAAGGCCGTTCTGGCGGAGAAACTGAGCGTGGCGGCCTTGAAGCAGTACGATGCGGTGATTTTTGCCAATACCACCGGTGACCTGCCGATTCCCGATCTCGCGGGCTTTCTGAATTGGATTCGCTCCGGCAAAGCGTTCGTCGGCATGCACGCCGCTTCCGACACGTTCCACGGCTTTCCCGTATTCACCGAGATGGTGGGTGGGGAATTTAAGACGCACGGTCCGCAAGTCTCGGTGGATGCCATCAACCTGAATCCGGACTGCGCCGCGTGCCAGCACCTGCCGGCCACCTGGACGGTGTTCGATGAAATTTATCAGTTCAAAAATTACGACCGCACCAAGGTGCATGACTTGTTGTCACTGGATAAACATCCCAATGACAAAACTCCCGGACACTATCCGGTGGCTTGGGCGAAAATGTATGGCCAGGGCCGCGTGTTCTACACCTCGTTTGGTCATCGCGAAGATGTTTGGGAGCCCAACAGCCCGGCTCAGTCCGGCGGAATCAAGAACGCTCCCGAAGTTGCGGAAGCTTATCAACAGCACATACTAGGCGGAATCCGCTGGGCGTTGGGCCTGGCCCCGTGCGATTTGAATGACTGAATGGGGATTGAACAGTCGGCGCGCCGGAATCGCGCCGTCCGGCACGATGGGATTTTGAATGATTGAAAACTTTCTACGTCCAACTTTGTATTGAATTTAAAAGTGTAATGATATGAAAACGAAACGAACGGTGAATCTCGCTTTCCCTAAAACCAGACTCATGGGCGTCTCAGCCTGCTTGTTTGCCGCCACGCTCATGTGGGCCACCGCACAAGACCTGGTCCGCTACGAAGCGGTGTCCGGCGGCAGTTCTTGTGCGATTGACGGCACCTCCTCGATCCACGATTGGACCATGACGTCGAAAATCATCAGCGGTTACATTGAAGCGGCCCCCGGCTTTCCTGAATCGGCCCTGACCGATGCGGCGGCGGCCACTCCCAAAGTGGTGGCCAACCTTCCGGCCCGCACCTTCCAGAGCGGCAATTCCGCGCAGGACAAAAACATGCAGAAAGCGGTGAAGGCCGACAAACACCCGCGCTTCGAATATCGCCTGATCAGCTTGAAACCCAAATCCCAACCCGGAGCCACCGGCCCCGTGGAATTTGAAGCCACCGGCACGCTGGCGATTGCCGGCAAAACCGTCACCAATACCTTCCCCGTCACCATCGAAAAGAAGGACGGAAAGCTAAAGGTCATCGGCAGCACGCCGATTAAATTGTCCGACTACGATATCCAGCCGCCGACCATTAATCTGGTGGTAACCACGATCAAAGTGGGAAACGACCTGAAAATCAAATTCGAGTGGGAACTGGCGGAGAAGAAGTAATCCGTTCAAGCCACCTTAATTTTCACACCAGGCTGCTCTTTCCGTGAGCAGCCTTTTTTTATCCGGAACGATGCAGTTGGTCCAGGTGGAACGGCCAACTTGGCCGTTCCACCCAAACTCCAATCGGATCGTTCCGGTTTATTGCCACGGCCTCTGATCAAACCGTCACGACTTCTGAAAAGGGAGCAATCCACGCGCTGGTGGTCGAATTGCGGTTGCGGGGCACTGGCCCGTTCATTCCGCATGCGCCGCGGCTTTGCGCAGTTCTTCGATAAAAACGGCGAGGGGTTTATCCTCGGCTCGATTCGCCGGATACCCCGCCGCAATGCACAGCGGTGCAGGCGGCGTGGCCAGAGGTTTCAACAAAACCCGTTTGGCCAGCCGATCCGCGGTTCGCGTGGTCACCACCGCCACTCCCAGTCCCGCTTCCACCGCCGCCATCAAACTGTCCACTCCATCATATTCGCCGGCGATCTGAGGTCGCAGCCGTCGCGCGCGAAACCAGCCGATCACCAGCTCCCAATACTCCGGATAATCCCGCTTACAGAACATCAACAGCGGTTGCTTGGCCGCGTCGGCGGGCGCGATTTGCTTTTGTCGGGCGAGCGCATCATTTCGCTTGAGGACCAGGCGCCACTCCGAGCGAACCAGCGGCACCCACCGCAACTCGCGCGTCTCATTGACCGGCGCCACGCTGACCACCACGTCGAGCCGGTTATGACTCAACTCGGCGAGCATTTCGTTGGTCGCCAAATCGAACAATTCCACTCGCGCATTCGGGTGAACCTGTGTGAAATTTTCCACGGCCACCGGCAAAATCCCGGCGGCCAGCGACGGCGCATAGCCGACCCGCAATCGCGCCCCGCGACCGATGCGACGCACCCGCTCTGTCATTTGCTCGACACGCTCCAACAACTCGCGCGCCTCGATCAGCAACGCTTCCCCCGTCGGCGTCAGTCGGATCGAATGGGCGTGACGTTCCAGCAGGCACGCTCCGATTTCCTCTTCCAGCGCCTTGATCTGCCGGCTCAAAGCGGATTGCGTCAGAAAAATTTTCCGGGCCGCGCGACTGATGTTCCCGATCTCCGCCACGGCCACAAAGTAACGCAATTGTCGAAGTTCCATGCCGGGGCAGCATACGCAAAAGTCAGTCTCAGGCAAACCACTGAGCATTGGCCGATGGATTGAACCGCGTGAATACTATGGGCGTGAAAACGATAACGTCTGAACTAAATCTCCGACGAGCCAACGAACGCGGCTTTGCCGATCACGGCTGGCTCAAATCCCATCATACCTTCTCCTTTGCCGATTACTACGATCCGGCGCACATGGGCTTTCGCTCCCTGCGCGTCATCAATGACGATCGGGTTGCGCCCGGACGCGGCTTTGGCACGCATCCGCACCGCGACATGGAAATTTTCAGTTACGTGCTGGAAGGCGCTTTGGAACATCGGGACAGCCTGGGTAACGGACGTCAACTCAAGCCGGGCCAGATTCAACTCATGAGCGCGGGCCAAGGCGTCGCGCACAGTGAATTTAATCCCTCGGCGAACGACCCGCTGCATTTCCTGCAGATCTGGATTCAACCGCGCACCCGTGGTTTGACGCCCAGTTACACTGAATGGCATCCGCAAGCCGAACACGCGGACGCCGCCAAGGTGCTGGTCATTTCGCCCGACGGACGCGAAGGCTCCGCCACGATCCATCAGGACGCGGACATTTATCGAATCCGATTGAAACCGGGGCAGACCGTCACGCACACTCTGCAACCCGGACGCGGCGCGTGGTTGCACGTCGCAACGGGAGCGCTGACCGCCAATGGCGTCGCGCTCGAAACGGGTGACGGCGCGAGCACGGAGCGGCCGGGACGGCTGACCTTTACCGCCGTGCAGCCGACCGAAGCGCTGTTGTTTGATCTGAACTAAACGTTGCCAACGAAAAATATATTATGACAAAACTACTGGTCCTCTATTACTCGACCTACGGACACATTGAAACCATGGCCAACGCCATCGCCGAAGGCGCCCGCGGCGTCGCCGGCGTCGAAGTCACTTTGAAGCGCGTGCCGGAAACCATCCCGGTCGAACGCGCCAAAGCCATCGGGGTAAAACTCGATCAAGCCGCGCCGATTGCCGATCCCAAGGAACTGGGCGATTACGACGCCATCATCTTTGGCACTCCCACGCGCTTCGGCAACATGGCCGCGCAGATGCGTGATTTTCTCGATCACACTGGCAGCTTGTGGGTCAAAGGCGGACTCGTGGGCAAAGTGAGCAGCGTTTTTGCCAGCACCGGCACCGGCGGCGGCAACGAAAGCACGATCATGAGTTTCGTGAACACGCTGATGCACCACGGCATGATTTACGTCGGCTTGCCTTATTCGTGCCCGGAACTGACCGACATCAGCGAGACGCGCGGCGGTTCACCGTGGGGCGCGGCCACCATCGCGGGTTCGGACGGCTCACGACAACCCAGCGTGAAGGAACTCGCGATGGCGCGTTTCCAAGGGCAGCACGTGGCGGCGATTGCCGCCAAACTCAATCGCTGATCCGAGAGCGCAGACTGTTAACCACCCGTCGCAGTTTAATGCCTGCGGCGGGTGAATTGCGCTATCTGATTCCGTTCGGCTTCGACGGCTACAGCTTCAATCAGATCGCCATAGCCTCGGAGCGTTGAGCAATCGGAACCGGATGGAGCAGCATCAAATCCGCTGACGTTCTCAGTTCGATCCCACCCGCTGAACCGCCTCGCCGTTGTTGGCCGTCATCGCGGTCTCGTAAAACTTCAGCAGTTCGTCCAGTTTCACACGCGTATAAGGTTCATCGCACGCCGGAGTGGTGCGCCCGGCATCGGCAAACCACATTTCCAACGTCTCCGGCGCGAAGATGGCATTGTGCAAATTCGATTCCATGGCGACCGGGCGTTTGATGATTTCCATGAGGCGCGGCGCATCAATCTTCCCGTAATTCTCGCGTAACCGGCGGCTCAGCGTTTCGGCGCGAACTCCCGCCGACATGAACACCGCATCCTCCGGCACTTCGGGCAGCAACGGATGTTGTTGTCCCGGTTGCAACACCTCCATTTTATCCGGCAGACAATGCAGCCCGCGCATCGCGCCGGTTTTATCGCTCACCACGTAATAGTATTCACAAGTGCGCGGCGTGCTTTGGATGATGGCCAGCGCTTCTTCCACCGTCGCCGCCCGCTCCATCACGTCCCGCAGCAAAAAGCTCATCGGCAGACCGTCCCACAACCCTTCGCCGCGTCCGCCCATTTCGCCGATGGCCAGTCCGCGCTCGTTCATGGCGGTAACCGTCCCCAGGAAACCGGCGTAACTCAGGCTCATCCACGCGTGATGATCCTGCGGCTGAAAAACCATGACGGTGGCCGCGTGTTGCAAACCAATGTCTCGCATGTAATCCAGCACCCGCGCGTGCAAGACCTGACCGCCCACGGTCGCCCCGCCCCGCAACGCCACGCCACTGCAATGAAAGCGCTCGGGAAACAGATTGGCGTAACGCATGTCCCGCGGCGGCACCTGCGCCGCCGCCGCGAGCGCGTCCGTCTCGGCAAAAAACCGCGCGGGCAAATAAGGCGTGACCCGCTGCTGAATTCCGCCCAGCACATCGGGAAACCAGTTGCCGGATTGGATGGTGTCCGCCGCGCCCACGCCATAAACCACTCGCTCCACCAACCGCCGCGTCGTCTCCCCCAGCAACGCGCCGTGTGCGGCCCCCATCTGCTCCGGCGTGCCTTTGACCATCAAAATCTTTTTCCCGGACAGTTGCGCGAGTAATCCGTGTCCAGCCGGATCCCGCGCCACCACCGTCAGTTCGCTCGCGGCAGGACTGGCGGATTTGCCCGTCTGATCATTCAGCAGTTCACCGGCGAAATTCAGCACGGCGGAAAACATCCGATACAATTCCGCCTGGGGCACTTCTCGACGCGAATTGCTGAAAGGCGGCTCAAAAAGTTCATCGGTCGCCAGCGTGTTGGTTTGCCAGCCCAAAATGCGGATGTGCCCCCGCAAATCGCCGAAATCGAGATCTGCCCGCGTCGGCGTCAACGCGTCTTTCGCCAGCGTTAATCGCACTGAACCAGCGCTACTATCGCGCGCCGCCACGCGCAGCACCTGTCCATCGGTGGCGGTGGAGTCCACCTCGGCTTGAATCCATTTTTGCGGCAGATCCGGCACCAGGGCCAACGTCGCGCCCAATCCGGCCACCATGCGATAGCTGATCAAATTCTCCGGAGTCAGATGACTCCACGCGGTCTGATTCGTAACTGGCGCCAACGTGCCGGCGAACACCGTTTGCTCCGGCCCCCCGCACAACCACGGGTAACTCCCCTGCCCCGCAATCACTTCGCCCAACATCGGCAACTGACAGCGCAAACTGAACCGACCCGCGTTGCCCACCACCAGCCGCGCGCGGCCCTCGATGGGCTTTCCGTTCGCCCCACCGATTGAAAATTCCGCTTCTAAAAAGTGGCAGCGCCGCGGCGCCGGCTCCACCGTGATCATCGTCATCGCTTGTTGCACCACTCCCACCACTTGCTGCATCGGCGTCAATGGTTGCGCGCTGATTGGTTTTGCGGCCACCACGGCATTGGCGGGTAAATCTTGGGCAAAGAAATCGCCGAGCAACCGCAATGCGCGCGGCAATTCCGCCATGGCCGTGTAATGCCCCAGCCCGTCGAACCAGACCACCCGATCGGCAATCCCCAGCGCGGTGGCCAGCTTCCGCGTGCAATCCGGCGGAATCACTTCGTCCTGTCCGGCGTTGATCATGAGCACGCGCCCCTGCGCCGCGCGTTCCCGCAAAGCGGGCGCGAGCGTCAGCGGATCCAGAGCTTTCAATTGCGCGTCCACCTTCGCCCGATCCGCCGCCGACAAGCGTTGCAGCAACGCATTCAGCGAACGCGTCTCGCGCGCGTGCCCGATGATTGCCGGTAAATCGCCGCCCGCCAAAAGCATCCCGACCCGTTGCAAGCGCGGGTCCATGCCCCCCGCGGTGCCGGCGAGAATGCCGCCGAGGCTGATGCCCGTGACGCCCAAACGCTGCGCGTCCACTTCCGGGCGCGACGCCAATAAATCCGTCACCCGGCGAATATCCGCCAGGGTCTGCTCCAAGCCCGAGAGGAACATGGGCAGATTCTTTTCCAACACGCGCGGCCCTTCACTGCCACCGCGTTCTTTGTAGTACGGCAACGTGAACATCAGCGCCGGAATCCCGCGCTGCACCAGCACTGAACAAACCGCGCTGCTCAAATCCTCGTCGCCATTGAGAATCGGCAGGCAGATGACCGCCGGACGTTTTGCGCCCTCGGACGAAAGTTGATCCGGCAGGAACAACCGCGCCGGCACCGTGTTGTTCTGCGGCAACACCGATTGCACCGGCGAAGGAAACCGCAATTGCAGGATGTGATAACCCGAACCCACCTCGCGCCCCACCACTTCGTAGGTGAACGGCTCGCCGTCAAACGTCTTGGTTACCGTGACGGAATGGGTTGGGTTCGTCTGCGCCGCAATGGGCAGCGTCGAATACCCCATCAACCCACCGACCAACAGCGTCAGCACCGCCAGCCGCCGGAGATTGGAAGGGACGACGAAAACACTCCACCGCGCGAACTTTGAAACTTGAAAACTGTGCATGGGCGCAAATTCTAACCTTCCTGCCCCTGAGCGCAAGCGGGCGAAGCCGTTTTCTTTCGTGTCTGCGGCACGCACAAAACGGAGCAGTGCGCCACAATCACCAGTTACAAACCGTCCGCCCGTATTGCGTAGCGCCGGCCGCGTGGCGGCGACGCCCTCGTCGCCGGGTAACCCCGAACCGAGGGCCTTGCCAGGCAACCGAACGAATTCCAGTCACCGAGCCGGCGATCTAATCCAACACGAAGAAGAGTGAACCGTCGCCGCAACAGGTAAAATTTCGTGAAGATAAATCCATCTTGCAACGGGACGGGAGGGTTGCTGGATTTCCGCCGCTAGGCGGCGCGACCTTGCTGTAAAGCCAAAGAAGAGAATGGCGGGAGCGGCGGGGCTCGAACCCGTAACCTCTGCCGTGACAGGGCAGCGCTCTAACCAGTTGAGCTACGCCCCCGCGTGGGAGAGTGACGTTAGGCAAACCGCATCCAAGGGTCAAGCAGAAGCTGGAAAAATTCGGGCAGCAGACGCCAAGGAGGTGGGGGTGGGGAACCCCGCTGAAGAAACGTACTGCTACCCGAACACTGAATACTTGAAGATGGTCTTTTAAATGTCAATCTTCGCCACGCGCAAAAACCCCGTAGCCCATTGTCGGGTCAATCCTGTCCCCATTCCTCAAATCTTCGCCGTCTCCCGGCCCGAATTACCCAATCATCACGCAGTGCGCGATGCAATATCCAGTAGGTTTGGTAAGCGTGCCCGTTGCCGCCAATTTGCCCGCCCCCCAAGTTATTTTTTCACAAGCTGGAGGTTTGGGTCGCTGGAAGTTTGATGCACGGCTGACGGTGATTGAAAACAAACGGTTCAAGTAAAAGCGCGGCGGTGATTTGGCGGGCAACGTCGGCAAAAGTGTTGCCGTTGAAGAAGAGGAACGGCGCGCTGCGATGGCAGTGCCGCAGAAATTCTATGGTTTCGTCGAGAGAGAGGATTTCGCGCTGTTTTTGTTCCCACTCGCCGCGGCACGTTGCTTGAGTCTCTCGATTAACGCCGTGCTGCGCGCCTCCTCTTGCGCACGCTCCTCGGTTGAGGCCGATGACAAGCTCCCAACTCCGGTTTTTGAGAAAAGCGGCTCGGGCTTGTAACGGTGATTGCTCGCCAGCACCTCCTCGAGGATGTCCTCGTCCGTCAGGTGCTCCAGCAGATCCAATCTCAGTTTCATCGCTCATAAATTAAGCCCGGCTTCCCGGTTTATGCAAGGGCGGTTATCGTCCACGCAAGACTGACGCGCAATCCTCTCATTAGCACCAGGCTTTAGTCCGGTGAGGCTGGCGCGACGGCGGGAAAACGGTTTCAACCGTTTTGCTCTCCCGGACGAAAAGTCGCTAAAGCGGCTCAATCCCTTGCGGCTTCGTCCCGCGCTAATGAAACCGGAAATCCGCCAAACCTATTCCAACCCGCTCGCCTTCCGGGCGCGATGGAGCACTTCGGTCGCCTTGGCACGCGCTTTGGCTGCGCCGTCCGCCAAAACCTGATTCACGTAATCCAAATTCGCGACCAATTCCGCGCGCCTGGCCCGCGCCGTCGCGAAGTGTTCCCAATAAACCTCGAACAGCTTCTTCTTCAGATCACCGTAGCCCAGGCCGCCGGCGCGCAATTTCTCCTCCCACTCCTTGCCGATATCCGCATCAATTACCTTGAGCAATTGGATCGCAAGATTTTGTTCCGCGTCCGGCTTCGGTTCGGCGGGCGCGCGACTATCCATCTTGAGCGACATGACTTTTTTGCGGAGCGCTTTTTCGTCGCCGAAAATCTCGATGGTGTTGTTGTAACTCTTGGACATTTTTTCGCCATCCACACCCGGCACTTTGGCGGTGTCCGCCTTGATGCGCGACTCGGGAATCACGAACGTTTCGCCGTAGGCTTCGTTAAACTTGATGGCGATGTCGCGCGTCATCTCGACGTGCTGCTTCTGGTCCTGACCGACAGGCACGAGGTTCGAGTCATAAATCAAAATATCCGCCGCCATCAGCACCGGATACGCGAACAAACCATGATTGATGGGAATGCCCTTCGCGGACTTGTCCTTGAAGGAATGGGCGCGTTCCAACAAACCCATCGGCGTGAGCGTGGAAAGAATCCACGCCAGTTCGCACACTTCGGGCACGTCGGATTGTCTGAAGAAGACGGTCCGTTGCGGGTCGAGTCCGCAGGCGAGAAAATCCAGAGCGACATCCAGCGTGTTCTTACGCCGCTCAGCGGCGTCGAACAACGAGGTCATCGAATGGTAATTGGCGATGAAATAAAAAGCTTCCCCCTGCTCTTGCAGCGCGATGGCGGGGCGCATCATTCCAAAGTAATTGCCGAGGTGCAACGTGCCCGACGGCTGAATGCCTGACAAAATTCGCATGGATTCAAATTAAGCGGAAACGCGCGGATTCAGAAAGAAAAGAATCACGTCCCACGAACCCCGAATCGGCGCGCCGAGAATCCTCGCTTGCAAATTGGCGCGGCTGCGCTTTACTCGTGGCCATTCGCTCCATGAAAAAGCGCGCTTATTG
This sequence comes from Verrucomicrobiia bacterium, assembly GCA_023953615.1. NCBI lineage: Bacteria > Pseudomonadati > Verrucomicrobiota > Verrucomicrobiia > Verrucomicrobiia bacterium. The sequence goes on from JAMLJH010000002.1 coordinate 1,636,265, forward strand.
TCTAACCGGACTCCTCACCATCGCTTTCCTCAATTTCGCGTTCGCGGCCGAATTCAAGTTCGCCACGCAGACGCTGACCGTACCAGACGGGTTCGAGGTGGAGGTGGTTGCGGGAACGGATTTGGCGCCGCGTCCGGTGTCCGGTTCGTTCGACGAACTGGGCCGCCTTTACGTCACTGATTCCTCGGGATCAAATCTCACTCCTGCCCAACAAACCAACGACCCGACGCATCGCATCGTACGTTTGGAAGACACGGATGGCGACGGCAAATTCGATCAATCCGTCGTTTATGCGGAAAAGGTCATGTTCCCTGAAGGCTGCCTTTATTACGACGGCTCGGTTTATGTATCCGCGCCGCCATACCTGTGGAAATTCACCGATACGGACGGGGATGGCGTCGCGGACCGGCGCGAGATCTGGCACGATGGCCAGACGCTCACCGGTTGCGCCAACGATCTGCACGGACCGTTTCTGGGGCCGGATGGCTGGCTGTACTGGTGCAAAGGCGCGTTCGCCGAACAAACCTACGAGATCAACGGCCAACCGTGGACCAGTCGCGCGCCGCACCTCTTCCGCGCGCGAGCGGATCACGGTAGGTTTGAGCCAGTGATCACTGCGGGCAACGATAATCCGGTGTGGCTGGCCTGGACGCCCAGCGGCGAGCGGATTTTATGCGGCACTTTTTTTGCCCCGAACGAACCGGGCCATCGCGACGGAATGATCCACGCCGTTTACGGCGGGGTCTGGGGCAAATTACACGACGTGTTGGATGGCCACCCGCGCACCGGCGAATTGATGCCGATACTCACGCACATGGGCCCAGCCGCCCCCTGCTCGGTCGTCGTTTACAAGTCCACCCACCTCGGCGCCGAATATCGGGGCAACGTGTTTTGCTGTCAGTTCAACCTGCACAAAGTCTCGCGGCACGTGCTCGTTCCTGACGGAGCGACCTTCAAAACGGTGGACAGCGATTTTCTCGTTTCAGACAATCCGGATTTTCATCCGACCGATGTCATCGAAGACGCCGACGGCAGCCTGCTCGTGTTCGACACGGGCGCTTGGTACAAACTTTGTTGTCCCACGTCGCAACTGGCCAAGCCGGATGTGTTGGGAACGATTTATCGCATCCGACGCAAAGGCGTGCCTCGGCCTGCGGACCCGCGCGGCGTGAAGCTGGTTTGGAACGGCGCAACCGCGTCGGAACTGATCCGGCGTCTGACTTCCGACCAGCCCGCTGTGGTGGAGCGTGCCACGCAAACGCTGGCCCAACGGGGCGCGGAATCGGTGGATGCCCTGCAAAGCGTTTTGCACCAAACCACGGACGCGACGTTGGCGCGTAACATCATCTGGACGTTGACGCGGATTGAAGCGCCCGCCGCCCGCCACGCCATCAACACCGCGTTCCTCGAAAGCCAAACGTCTCCCGGATTGTCATCCGATGAACTGCTCAAAGTGATGCTCGACTCCATCGGCGTCTGGCGCGAGGCGACGGCGATCCCAACGACGCCCGCCGGGAACGCCGCTTGGGAGCACGTCTTGACCAGTCGCAATCCGGTGCTTCAGCGACAAGCCGCAGAGACGCTGGGGCGACTCGGAAATCCGGCGTTTGCCGTTCCGCGTTTGTTGAAAATGGCTTCCAGTCTTCAGTCCGATCGGTTTCTCGAACACTCCATCATTTACGCGCTGATTGAGTTGAACGCGCCCGCGCTCACCCGCGCCGGTTTGAAAGCGGCCCATCAACAACGCATCGCGCTGATGGCGCTGGATCAAATGCCCGCCGGCGACTTGCAACCAGCCGACGTGTTGCCGTTCCTCAGCCGCACTGAAGCGGAGTTGCGCCAAACGGCGGCGTGGGTGGCCGGGCATCATCCCGATTGGGGCAACGCCCTCGCCGACTTTTTCCGCGAACGCATTGCCGCCGGCGGTCTGACTGAAAACGAGCGGGCGGAGTTGGAAAAGCAACTGACGCAATTCATCGGCAGCGAAGCGGTGCAGGCGGTCTTGGCTCGGTCGTGGCCAACGCAAAGCGCGAACCCGGCCACCGCCGCCATGCTGTTGCGGTTGATGGCGCAACCCGGATTGAAAGAACCGCCCGTTGGCTGGGCCGATGCGGTGCGCGCGGCTCTCGTTCAACCCCATGCCACGTTGACTCATACGGCGATTGCCGCCGCCAACGCCTTGGGGCGCGCGAAAAACAACGCGCCGACCTTTACCAGGGAACTGATGCAAATCGCGCAGGACGCGACGCGCCCGGCGGATGAGCGTTTGGATGCCCTCGCCGCCTTGCCGCAAGGTCTCGCCGCGGTGGATTCCGATTTGTTTCCGTTCCTGATCGCCAACCTCGCCCCCAACCAGCCGGTCACCGTTCGTTCTGCCGCCACCGGCGTGTTGCTCGCCGCCCGGCTGAATCCCGCGCAACGGCAAATGCTCGCCGACACGCTGAAAACTTCCGGGCCGATGGAAGTGGCGCGGCTGCTTCCGCTTTTTGCGCAGCAGCCCGAGGCGACGATTGGTTTGCGCTTGATGGCGGCGCTCAAGGAATCGCCCGGACTCACAGGCGTGCAACCGGAGGTTCTGAAAACGGTGGCGGCGAAATACCCGGCTTCCGTGCAACAACAAGCCGACGCATTGTTGACCCTCTTGGATGCGGATGCGGAACAGCAGAAAAACCATTTGGAATCCTTGCTGACTTCCCTGCCGGAAGGCGACGTGCGACGCGGTCAGCTCGTGTTCAACAATCCCAAAGTTGCCTGCGTGACCTGTCATCGCATGGGCTATCTCGGCGGCAGCGTCGGTCCGGATTTAACGGCCATTGGCCCGACCCGCACCAAACGCGATTTGCTTGAGGCGATCATCTATCCCAGCGCCAGTTTCGTGCGCAGCTACGAACCGTTGATCGTTACGACCAAGACCGACGACCTGTTCAGTGGCGTCTTGCGCAAGGACGCCGCGGACGAAGTGATTCTGGCGACGGGTGCAACCACGGAAGCGCGGATCCCCCGCGCCGATATTGAAGAAATGCGACCGGGTCGCGTGAGTGTGATGCCTTCCGGGTTGGAACAACAGTTATCCGAACAGGAACTGGCGGATCTCATTGCGTTCCTGAAAAACGCCAAGTCCGGTCCGAACTAGGCGTTTTAAGCATTCCTATAGCCGACAATGTGAGGGCGGATGCCCGACTTCAAGCCAAGCACCGGTGTCAAATTGACGACGACCATTGGTTCGGGACGAGCACCCGTCGCGGTAGCGTCTTGGACTGCGGCAGCCCTCTGCCGCTTTTGAATTGCAGGCACGCGGCGGAAGAGCGGCAGCGGACTGCCGCAGTCCAAAACCTCGCGGATAGAGCCAATACTCATCCATTTGCACCCAGCCTGCATTGAGGCGCGCCCGCTCTGCTTCGACGGCTACAACTTTAATTAAACCAGTATAGCCGGCAAACGGCGCGATCCGAGTCAATTCCCGCTCAAGCGCACCAGCACCCGCAGCCGTTTGGTGGTGTAATTCTGCGCGTTGCGGGCAAACGTCCAATCAGGATTTCCACTGCCTTGATTGCCGATGCCGATATCGGCGGCTTCACCAGCGTTCCAGTTGTTGACCGCGAAGAGCGTCTGGCGCTTGTCGTGATTGTGAATCTGCATGCTGCCGTAACCATCAGGTTCTCCTGCCGGATCATCACCGAAGTCGTACGTCTGCGAGGACGCGCCCGGCACACTGGCTGAATTGTTCTGACCGTAGTTGCTCGACCAGAACTCGAGGTTGCCACCCGTGAGACCAACGCCCGTGGCGACGCGTTTAACGTCGGAAACCACGTTCATATCCTCGACGTTCTGTTGAAACCGCGCGCCGCTGGATGTGGTCGGCACGCCAATCTTTTTCAAGTCGCTCGTGAAGGCTTTCACGGAAACATAAACGTATTGGGACGGACCGTTTTTGGGTTCGAGTTCCAGGAAATAGGCGATGCGATCGAACGGTTTCTTGATCGAATCGCTCCGATCCACGGTGTAGTTGATCTGGCGACCGAGCTTGTTGAGATCGAGATCATACACGAGCTGGTACTCCTTGGCTTCGGGAACATACATTTCCAGCGCGTCGCGATCCGGCACGTTACCCGCGCGAAACGCGCTCGCCGGCAGGCCCGCGCCGTTCATCAAATTGGGTTCGGCCAACATACTCCAGGCAAAACGCATGGCCACCGGATGCGGCGCCGTCGCCGCGCTCAATACCACCGCATCGCCCTCGAGCTTGGCCTCCGCCTTGACGAAGCCGCCTTGGTCAGCGTCAATCACTTCAAACCACGTCAGCGGCTGGCCGTCGCGACTGGTCAATCCGGCGGCATGATCAAACGTCACCCGCAACCGATTTCCCTCCAGTTTGAGCGCCCGAAAGACCGGTCCGGAGTATTCGAGGTTTGATTGACCGTAGGTTCTGGCCAGCGCGATCCGGGCGAGCCGATCGCCGACGGTCGTTTTATCCGTGGGATGAATGTCGTGCAAATTGCCGATGTCGTTGATGACCGCCATGCCGGTGTTCGGTTCGGAAACCGAAGCGCTTTGCGCCTCCCACAATTCCGCTTCCACCTCGGGCCGCCCGCCGTAATTGAACGGGGCGATTTGCACGAAGTTGAACGGAAACTCGCCCCCGCCCCAAATCTGCCGCCACCCGCGGATCAACGCGCGCATCCGGTCGGCGTATTTCATACCCTCACTCAGATTGCTCTCGCCCTGATACCAGATCGCTCCCGCGATGGTGAACGGGCAGATCGGAGCAATCATTCCATTGAACAACGCGGTCGCCTGTTGCACATCATGCGGCGGCAACAAGTCCGGCGGAAATGTGGGCATGGTCGGACCGATGCCGCGTTGTGCCAACGCGCCACGCGCATCCGTCACCCAGCGCTCGGTGGTTTGCAAAAAGTCTTTCAATTGACGTTCGTGTTCAACGCTGGTCGGATCAGCCAGCAACACTTTGCCGTAGTCCTCGCGTAACGCGGGCACGGCGGCGAAACCTTCCGGCGGCGTCCACGATTCAATGCGCGTACCGCCCCAGGTTGAATCAATCAATCCAATCGGCACCTGCAGTTCCTCCTGCAGTTTGCGCCCGAAATAAAATGCGGCCGCGGAAAAACCGCCCCAGCCGCCTTCCTTGATCGTCTCCGGCGTGCAAACCTTCCAGGCCGCGTCAATGTTGGTTTGCGGCAGCGGCGTCCAGCGATTCGGCACCATCAGCAAGCGCAATCGCGGCAGGTTCGCCGCCGCGATGGCGGCGTCCGCGCCCTCGCACATGGCGATGCCCATTTCCATGTTGGATTGCCCCGAGCAAAGCCAGACTTCCCCCACCAACACGTCATCAAATTCAATCTGGTCGCTCCCCTGCACCACCAGTTTGAACGGACCGCCCGCCGACCTCGCGGGCAGCGCCACCTTCCATTCGCCCTGCGCGTTGGCCGTTGCTTTCACCACCTGCCCGTCGAGTTGGACGGAGATGGATTCGCCGGGAGCGGCCCAGCCCCAAACATTGATCGGCTGGCCCCGCTGCAACACCATGTGGTCACTGAAAACATTCGGCAGACGCACCGCGGCGGACGCCGAAAAACTCAATCCAACCAGCAAGCCCAACCAGGAAAAGCGACGTCGCCAAAAGGAAAATTTTGAATGTCTTTTCATAAGTGATAAATCCGGCACGGGCGGATTCTAACGCAATGCGCTCCGCGATGAAAAGCACTTCTGTTTGTCGAAGCGAACTCGGACGACTCCATAGTTTGTTGCCAGTCGCCTCACGGCGCCGTTCTCTCGTTTACGGCACGCGTCTCGAACCGCGAGCGCGTTCGCAAGTGTTCAAAAGAGAGGCTGACAAACTATTCCCGGTTTTCTACGCTCCCCATCAGTCTTATGAGAATCGCCATCATTTGTGCCGCGCTGCTTAGCGGTCAAAATTTTCTCTCCGTAAATGCCACGCCGGTGGCGCGGTGGTCCGAAGCGAAAGCGAACGCCTGGTATGCCAAACAACCCTGGCTGGTGGGTTGCAATTTCACGCCCAGCACCGCCATCAACCAACTGGAAATGTGGCAGGCTGAAACCTGGGATCCGCAAACCATTGATCGGGAACTGCGCTGGGCGCACGACCTGGGCTTCACCAGCGTGCGGGTGTTTCTGCACGATCTGGTTTGGAAAAACGACCGCGCCGGTTTGCTCAAACGCATGGATCAATTCCTGACAATGGCGCGCCGGCATCAGATCGGCGTGATGTTTGTCTTCTTCGACAGCGTGTGGGATCCGTATCCGCACGCCGGACCGCAACGCGCACCCCGACCACACGTGCATAATTCCGGCTGGGTGCAAAGTCCCGGACAGGACATTTTGCAAGACCCGGCGCGGCAGGATGAATTGAAAGATTACGTGCAGGGAGTCATCAAACGCTTCGGTAAAGATCGGCGCGTGCAAGTTTGGGATTTGTTCAATGAGCCGGACAATCTCGTGCCCCAATACCGCGGTCAATTGCTCTCCAACAAAGTGGCCCTGGCCACGCTGCTGTTGCGCAAAACCTTCACCTGGGCGCGCGAAATGGAACCCACGCAACCGCTGACTTCCGGCGTGTGGATCGGGCATTGGAGCGACCCGAACCGGCTCTCCGCCACCGAGTGGGTGCAGGTGGAGGAATCCGATGTCATTAGTTTCCACACTTACGATTCGCTCCCCGGCGCGCAGAAATGCGTGCAAAACCTGCGTCGCTACAATCGTCCCCTGCTCTGCACCGAATACATGGCGCGCGGCCAGGGCAGCACGTTTGATCCGGTGCTGGGTTATTTTCGTGCCCAAAATGTGGGCGCGTATTGCTGGGGTTTTGTGGATGGCAAAACGCAGACGATTTATCCGTGGAACTCGTGGGACAAAACTTACACCAGCGAACCTCAGCCGTGGTTTCACGACATCCTGCGTCGGGACGGCTCGCCCTACGATCCGAAGGAAACGGATTACATCAAGTCCGTAACCCAAGCGCAGCGGTAATCAGCGCGGACGAATGACTGCGCCAAGCTTTGTCCACGCCCACCGGCGCCACTGATCCGGTCCAGCAGACAAAAGCTGAGCCCCACCAGCCAAACATTTTGGGAGTTGGCTGGGGTTGTGTCCCGACAACCGGATCACCGGCGGCAAGATCATGAGTTCGCACACGCGCGACGTGCAGAGCCGGGCGGCCACGGCCCTGCGCCTGGCGGCGCAGGCGCTGAACCAGGCGCAAAACTATTTTGGCGACCTCTACCGGCGTTGGAAGGCGCGGCTCGGGACGCCCAAGGCGATCACGGCCATGGCGCATAAGTTGGCGCGCATCCTGTGGCACCTGTGCAAATATCGGGAAGCCTTCAACCCGGAGGTCTTCCAAAAGGAGGAGGAAAGAATGCAGCGCAAGAAACTGGCCCGCCTGCACCATACCGCCACCGCCCTCGGCCTCAGGCTCGTTCCCGCCCAATGACTTAACCCATCAGCTTATCAGGAGGAGACGGCATTTTCGTCATTTCGAGTGGTCTTGTGTGGACTTCACTGAGCCGTCCTCATTATACCAAGTCCATGTCCCGACCTGCTTGCCGCCCTTGTAAACGCCGTAATAATTCGTGCGACCCGACGCGAAGTAACCTGTGTCCGCCCCCTCGGCAACGTGGTGGTCATAATGCTGGACATAGCACTTCGAGCCATCGGGGCTGTAGGCGATAAACTCGCCGTGATACTTCCCGTCGTCGTAATGAATCTGGTGGCTCTTCTGTCCATTGACGAAATACGTAATCCAAATGCCAGCGAAATTTGTGGGCGGTGCGACCCAGACATTGCGGAGGCTTGGTGAAAGTGTGCGCTCGAATAGAATGTCTCCTTTGTTGCGAAACCAGCAAGTCAGCATCCACGCATCATCAAGACGATATGACTGACTGTGAGAACCTCCTGAACCCATCCCCCACATAGGAGTCACATGGTATGGCGAAAGCAACTCTAGCAGGTTCGTCTTTGTCATACCGTTGGTGATGGAGCTGACAACTGCCTCCCAATTCGTGCGCGAGGGCGCAGTGTAACTGGAGCGCAATATCTTGGCTGCGGCATCCCTGACCTCTTGAGACGGAGAACCAAGGTCATCTGCCGGAGAACCGATAAGGCAGGTTCGCCAACAGCAAATCAGAAGCAGGATGAGCAATCGCGTGGTCATGGGCATTGCCGTCTAGTCAGTATGGCTTTTGCTGGGAGCGGAAGCGGTGTCTGCTCTCCGGGATGAGCGTGGGTTACGCCGCGTGAGCGGCGCCGAGCCACAAGTTGTGGGACTTGCGCCCCAGACAACAATGATGACCGCAAGAGCAAACACCATGAAGACCTACATACTCCGCGACCCCAACCGTGTCGAGCCGCAAAAACCAGCGCGCGCGCCGCGGGTCGCACTCCCGCCCCCGCCCCAACCCATCACCCCGCCCGGACCGACGTTGTTCGTCGGTCTGGACGTGCACAACGACAGCATCGCCGTTTCCATCGCGCCGTCCGACAGCCCCGAGGTGCGGCGTTACGGCATCATCGGCGGGACGCATGACGACGTGCGCAAGCTGCTTCTGAAGTTGAAAGCCGCGCATCCAGGCGTGGCGTTGCAGTGTTGTTACGAGGCCGGGCCGCGCGGGTATCCGTTGTGCCGGTTCATCCGCAGTCACGGGTGCGAATGCCTCATCGTGGCGCCGTCGAAGATTCCCCGCGCGCCGGGCGACCGCGTGAAGACGGACCGACGGGATGCGGATCAACTGGCGCGGTTGTTCCGCGCGGGCGAACTCACGGGCATCTACGTGCCCGATCCGCAGGACGAGGCGGTGCGGGACTTGATCCGCGCCCGTTACCAGGTCAGCAAGCAACAACACCGCGCGCGGCAGCAGCTCAAGATGTTTTTGCTGCGGCAAAATATCCGCTACGCCGGGACCAAGCCGTGGACACAGAAGCATCGGAACTATCTGGCGACGGTGAAGCTGCCGTATGCGGAGCAGCAATGGGTGTTTCAAGAGCTGGTCCACGTGATCACGGAGGCGGGCGAACGCTTGGAACGGTATGAGAAGCAGATCGCCAGCGTGGTGGAGACGTGGCGGTGGCAGCCGGTGGTCAAAGCGTTGCTGAGTCTGCGCGGGGTGGCGGCGTTGACGGGGGCGACGCTGGTGGCGGAGTTGGGCGACCTGCACCGGTTTGATACCGCGCCGCAGTTGATGAGTTACCTGGGGTTGTGCCCGAGCGAACACACCAGTGGGCCAACGCGCCAGCAAGGCGGGATCACCAAGCTGGGCAACGGGATGGCGCGCAAGGCGATGATCGAAGCGGCGTGGAACAACAGCCGCGCCCCGCGCATGAGCCGCACGGTGCTGGCGCGGCAGGCCGGATTGCCCAAAGCGGTGACCGACGCTTCGTGGGCGGCGCAGACCCGGCTGCATCAAAGATACAAACACCTGACGGGCGTGGGCCGCAAGAAATCCCCAGTGGCGGCGGCGGCGTTGGGGCGGGAACTGGCGGGGTTCGTGTGGGCGATTGGCCGGATGGTCCCGCCGCGAGCGCTGACGAGTGAAGGGAAGCAGACCGCCTGAGGGCGGGAGCCAAGACCAAGACCGCTTTTAATAAAAAGACCAAGAATGAAAACCAGCGCCTGTCAGACTTGATCGTGCCGGAGACAGGGACCCGGTCAGGCGAAACGCTTGATGGTCGTTTGAGGCGGTAACCAATCCGATCCTCGTGCCTAGACTAAGCAAACCGTCGCGTCGGACCGTGTTCTGTTGATAACTTCGCGTGCCGCGCGAGCTGTGCGCGAGTGGACTCACGTATCTCAGCATTGATCACCGCAGGAAGCCCAGCGTTCCTGTCTCCGACCCGATCCAGAAGACGGTGAAGAAAATGCCGGAAGCAAAACAAAGATTTTCCGGAGCGCAGCAGCACTGTGCGCTTGACAGAATTAAGCCATATCAACGACAAAAGCTCAGCGACCTGGTGCAGGGTGCGCTACGATTGCAACTGCGGCGCGAAGCCCGAGCTCGCGCATGGTTAGGCGGCAACATCCTCATATGTGAGCGATAGTTGCATTGGCTTGCTTGTCGCCATATCAAATCATTGTGCAAGCAAACATTGCGCCAGCGAACTGAGGCCGCCCAAATTACCTGTCAAGCTGTGGTTTCCCAGAGCTCGGTGGAGTGTTCGTTCCATAACGCGACACGAAGCGAGCTGCATCCGTACGGGCGCCTCCTGCCCAATTCCCAGACGCATAGTTAACTGTCAGCGTCATGTGGCTCATTCAAAGGAACGGCCGGTGACACGCTCTCAGTTTGGCGGCATGCCAGCGCCACGACCCCAAAGCCATCATCGCCATGGCGCACACTTGAGCGACTTGGGAAGCCGCGAAAGAAATTCGGCCGAGCCGAAGGTCCGCCGGGCCGAGCGAGCGGGAGCAAGCGAGTTCATTTGGCCCGCATCCTCTGGCATCTGCTCAAATACCAACAGCCGTTCAATCCGGAAGTCTTCACCAAAGAAGAAGCGAAAATGAAAGGCAGAAAACTGGCTCACCTCCAAAACATTGTCGCGTCACTCCAATACCAACTCGTCCCCCAACCATGAAAACCAAGAACTTACAGAGCTAGTTTCTCAGGAGGTCACAGCCTCATTTGTTTGTCTGTCTTTGCAGCCATAACAGCTTCGATTCCTCCAAAACTCGCTCCAGCACTCCTGTGCCGATACGTTTCTCAATCTCAGTCTTGGAAACCTCGTTATAACCTTTGACGCTCTCAATCAATGCCTCAGTCACAGAACATCCAGCCACTGGGTGCATTACAATCTGATGCCGGCTAAGAAGGTTGCTGCGATATACATCAATCCACGGCACTGGCATGCCCCAAGTCTTCAAGACCAACTTCCCATCTGCTATGTCTCTCTGTGCTTCTGCCTTTCCATTTTGATACGCAGTTTTGAGCACATCACTTTTATGGAGATCCGACTCTGTTTCCCTCGGTTGCCGTGAGCAGCCGACCGTAACTACAATCATGCAGACTAAGAATAAATAGGCGTTCCAACTATTCATGGCGCATGATGTGGCATAACAGTTAAGTGAGCGATAGTTGCATCTGGCCTATTTGTCGCGTGATCATTGTGTCCGTAAATTGAGGTTGCCCAAACCACTTGTCAAGCTGTGACTTCCCAAAGCTAGGGCATTTTAAGTATTGCTATAACCGCCGACATGACGCAGCGGGCCTTCCAACCACAAGCCAAGCGTTGGGGTCAAACGGACGACCGCCCTTGACTCGGGACGAGCACCGGCGCGGCCGCGTCTTGGACTGCGGCAGTCTTCTGCCGCTCTGGAATCATCGGCCCGCGACCGAAAAGCGGCAGAAGACTGCCGCACTCCAAAACCTCGCGGACGGAGGCGACGTACTGGCAGTGGATCAGCCGGTAATGCGCCCCACCACCCCACGTCTCATCCTTCGTAAATCATCCCTCGTAATTCGCCCCCATTCCCCATTCCTTTGCCAATCATTCCTTTGTCTTCCCGTTCGCGTATTTCGGGTATTTCGTGGTTGTATTTTCCCTGGAAGGAGCGAGCGCTTTAGAAAAGTTTGCCGCGCAGGTTTTTGCGTGCATCGGTTGTCGTTTTGCGCCGTAATAGCGGTGTTCGACCACAGGCAAAGTTGGAATAACTTTTTCCGCACGTTGAAACGGGTCGGCAAATAACATGATTAAATTTCTCCTCATCAGTGTCGCGCTCCTGGGAGCGCAGCTCAATTTGGTGGCCGCCCCGACCCCGCGCGCCGCCTTATTGAGCGACCCGCATCTGACCCAGAATGAAGCGTTGATTGATGCAATTGCGGGACAGGTGGCGGCGGCAGGTTATGCCGCGGAGCGCATTACGGTTAATCAACTGGCTGACCCGGCGCAACTGAACCGCAATCGGTTTGATCTGCTGGTGTTGTGCGAAGCGGAGTCCTTGCCCGCAAAGGCGGCTCCCGCCATTGAGAACTTCCTCAAACAAGGCGGCGACTTGCTAGCGCTCGGATTGCCAGCCTGGAAAAATCCGCAATTCCAAATCAACGATCGCTGGATTTCCCGCGCCGATTATGAGCACACCCTCGCTGAGCAACGCCCGACGCATTGGCTGTTCAATTTCGAGGCCGACAACCTCGATGCTTGGCGGCGCACCGCGGATAATCCAGATAACCCCGCCCATTATGAGATCGTGGATGTCGGCGGGACAAAAGCGCTGCACGCCAGCATCGGCAAATTCACCGGCTGGGATACCTTTCAGAGTCCGACGCGGCAACAGCCATTTCCAGCGGGACATTCGTTGACCTGCTTTCGCGCCAAAGGTTCAGCGCACACCAAACAACTGGCATTGGAATGGACTGAACGTGACGGTTCGCGCTGGATTGCCACGGTAAATCTGACGGATGAATGGAAGCAGTATGCGCTGCCTCCCGAAGCTTTCAAAGCGTGGCGGCCGCCCGGCGAACACGTTGGCACGAACGATCAGTTGCGCGTTGAGAAGGTGGCGCGGTTGGTAGTGGGATTGGCTTATTCGCACACCGCGCTGGAAAGCGGCGCGCAAGCGTATTGGATCGCGGATATTGGCACGGCGGCGAATCCCTTCGGGGCGGCAACCTTACCGGATAATTTTGAGCCGCCGCATTGGGAAAGTTTAGCTCCGACGTACCAATGCTTCCCCATCAACCACGGCTCAAACCCCACGGTTCAACTCGAATGGTTGACGGCCAATCTCTCGAATCCGACCGCGCCCGCAGCCTTGGTGAAACTACCCGTAGCGCCAGATTCGACATGGCTGGGACTGCATCCCCGCCCGCGCGGAGTGGGCTTCAATCAAGCGCGCGCCTATCGTTGGGCGCCGCTGCTGGCGGTGCGCGACGCGGACACGCACGATTATCGCGGGGCCATGGCGGCGTTATTGATCCACTCCCAACCGCCCTATCGCGGCAGCGTCTGGGCCGCGTTCACTCCGGCGGAATTGGAATTTTATCAGCAGCCGTTGGTGCGGAATTGTTTGCGCCAAACCTTGTCGCGGATGCGCCGCGGATTGTTCCTGACCGAAGGCGGTGCCGAATTTTTCACGGTGTTCCCGGACCAAACGGTGCCCATTGGGCTCCGCGCGGTGAACTTTGGTCGCACCACTCCGACAAATCTCACGTTGCGCCTGTCCACGCGCGAGGCGAGCAATCCGATCCAAGGACTGACCATCAGCGGCAGTCCCGTTCTCGCGCCGGATCAAACAGCGCAGCTCAGCCAACCCTGGCAGCCCGAATCATGGCCGCGCAACGGCTGGCAAGTCGTCAGCGAACTGCTCGTTGACGGTCAGGTGGTGGATCGGTTGGAACATCCCCTTCACGTGTGGCGGCCCGCGGCGCATCCGCAATTCATGGTCGCGAGCAACGGCGGTTTCTGGCTCGGCAACCAACCGTGGAAAGCGCACGGCGTAAATTACATGCCCTCCAGCGGTCTCGGCTTGGCGAACTGGCGGCACTTCGAGCATTGGGTTGGGCGCGGCGCGTATGACCCGGAAGTCATTCAACGCGACTTGGAACGAGTCAAAGGCATGAACCTGAACGCCGTGAGTGTGTTCATTTATCATCAATCCCTCGACGCCCAACACCTGTTGGATTTCCTCCGACGCTGTGAAACGCTGGGCTTGAAAGTGAATCTTTCGCTGCGGCCCGGCACGCCGTTGAATTTCCGTTGGGGTGAAATGCGCGAAATGATTCAAACCTTGCGCCTTGCCCAAAACGACACGGTCTTCGCTTACGATCTGGCCTGGGAACCCAGCCACGGACCGCACGACGCCCAGGTGCGCGCCTACCTATCGAACTGGAACGAATGGATTCAACAACATTATGCGTCGCGGCGCGATTTGGTGACGGCCTGGGGCGAGAGTATTGTCGCTCAACTCACCAACGCAACGCCGGCCAACGTCCCGTGGGCTATTCCGCCGATACACTGGATCACGCAGGATGGACCGTGGCGACGTTGCATTGCCGATTACCGCCAATTCCTCGATGCAAAGGTGGCCGCAGCGTACGCCGAGGCGCGGCGTCTGGTGCAATCCGTTGACCCACATCACTCCGTCAGCTTCCGCATGCAACACGCCGGCGATCCCACCTTCAACTGGGACGGTTTTATTCCGTATGATTTTTACGGCTTGCGGGACGCCGTGGACCTTTGGGAACCGGAAGCGTATGGGCGCATTGGCGATTGGGAAAAAGTGAGGCCGGGCCGGTTCACTGCGGATTACGCGCGGCTCTGTGATCCCGGCAAACCAATCTTCTGGTCGGAGATGGGTTACTCGGTTTGGGATCGCCAATTGATGCAACCAGGCGTGACGCAACAAAATTTCCAAGCGCAGTATTTCAGCGATTTCTATCGGCTGCTGGACGCATCCGATGTGGATGGAATTTTCTACTGGTGGTATCCGGGCGGCTATCGGCTGAACGAGCAAAGCGATTACGGCATCATCAACCCCGACGGCACTGACCGACCGGTGACCCAAGTCATCCGAAAACGCGGCGCGGAATTTTTGGCGCGGCCGAAACAGACCGCACCGCCGGACTACTGGATTTCCGTGAATCGCGACCGTGACGCGCGCGGTTTGTTTGGGATTTACGAAGCCGTCCAAGCGGATTACTGGAAAGCCATTGCCGCAGGCAAACGGCCCGGTTTGCGCTGGTCACATCCGCCGGGCGCGGCGACGGAAACTTCGCGATAACGCCAACGGGTGAGCGACGCCGACGGCCCGCCGGGACGATACGGATGCGAATGTGCTGGCGTTCAATGCTTCGGCTCGAAGCGAAAGATTTGCGCCGCGTGCGCCGGGACATCCAGATACAAGCCGAATTGTGTGAGATCGCTGCCAACGCGCTCAAAAACTTCAGCGCCGAGCCAATCGCGCAAGCTCCAGTCGTATTCGTCCAATGCTGGAAAATTCAGCGGCGCATAGGCCTGGCCGCGATTCGCACTCAAATTGACCACCACCAGATCAAATCGGTTTTGCGTTCCCGGCCAAAGCACGAGAATGAAATCTTGGTGAGAAAAATTTCCTTCCCACGCGGCGCGGGGCGACAGCAATTGGCCGGCACCCTGACCAATAAAGGTTTTTGGCAGAGCGTTCAGCAGCGTCATATAAATGGTTTTTATTTCCGCCGACTCTGGCTCAACGGGCGCGCGCCCCAACTGCACCGGCAGTTTCAATTTTGCCCCGCTGAGTTGGCCCTGATGCAGCAGACACATTCCCGGCAAAGCCAACACCGCCAGGGCCGACGCGCGATTTTCTGCCGGTGACAGTTTTGCCGCCACGCGCGGCTCATCATGATTTTCGAGAAAGTGAACGCTGTGTTCCACATACCCGGACGGATGCGCGAGCAATTTGCGCTGCGCCTCGACCGGCTGGCGCCCGATCAAATCATCGTACAACGCCTTGTCGTAGGTGTAATCAAACCCCTGCGCCTGCAGTCGGCCTTCCAATCCCCAATAGACTTCGGCAATGAAAATGAACTCTGGAAATTGCGATTTAACGGCAGGAATGGCGGTCGGCCAAAACTCTTCCATCGGCGCCGGTTCAGCCCCCGGCAGATGCGCCCAAGTTTTTGCGAAGACCTCATTCAACAACAGCATGGCCATGTCGCAACGAACGCCATCGCAACGCCGCGCGACCTCCCGCAGTTGTTCGGTCACGGCCTGGCGCGTGGCGGCGCGACGATAATCCAGCTGCGCGACGTCCGTCCACGGCGCGAAATAAGGATCTTTGCCATTGGCGATGAAGCGCACTCCGGTTTTCGTTTCGACGGTAAAAGTGCCATGGGTCGCGGTCGGGCTGGACACGAACAACTCCGGTCGTTCGCTCACCCAGGCATGATCCACCCCCAAGTGGTTGGGAACAAAATCCAGAACGAGCTTGATTCCAATCCGATTCAACTTGAGACGGAATTCCCGCAAGGCTTCATCGCCACCGAGCGCTTTCGGGACGGAATAATCGGCAATGGAATACGGTGAACCCGCCACGTCCGCCTCCGTCCAACCCGGCAGCACCCGGTCGTACTCCGCGCGCAAATCCGGATGTTGCCGCGCAATGGCCCGCGCCCGCTTTCCCGTGGTCCAGACGCCCATGAGCCAGAGGTGCGTGAAGCCGCACTGCCGCCAAAATTGAAATTCTGTTTCGGGTACGCTGGCCAACGTCACGGGGCGTCGCTCAACCCGGGATAGATTTTGCAGCCAACAACGGGTGTTGATCTGATACAGCAACGGATGTCGCATAACCTCACCGGCACCATAACAAGCTCGTTTGGCGGCGCAATCGCAAAGCCGTCGCGCGCTACCGCGACGTCGCGGCTGCGGCCACGATCAATTCCGCCGCGCGCTTGAACGAAACCAGACCGGTATTGATGACGAGATGATACAGCAGCGGATCATCAACGTTGGCGTGGAAATACCGTTTGAAATAGCGGGCGCGACCGCGCTCTTCCCGCGCCACCAGTTCCCGCGCGGCGGGCGCACTTATTTGGTAAAATTCCTGAGCGTGCGCGAGGCGTTGCTTGAGGGGCGCCACCAGCCGAACGTGAAGAACGCCGGGAATATCCGCGGCAATCCGGTTCGCGCCGCGACCGATAATGATCACGTTGCCCAGATGCACCAGGCGCAAAATGGTTTCCGCCGTATGCTCCACCACCGTCCAGGTGGAAGGTTGCACCCCGAAGAGCGATCGCACCGCGTCGTGAATTTCCGAACCGCGATCTTCAGGCAAATACGCCGCGAGCCGCTCGGGTAGATTGTGGTCCTTCAACACTTGGGCGATCAAATTGCGATCAAACACCGCCCACGGTCGCGCGACGGGTTTTTGCGCCTCCAACAATTTGGTCAAATGTTCCGCCACCATCGAAGCGCCGCTGCCGACCTGACGGGAAATTGTAATCGCTCGCAACCCCGAGCTTGAACGGGTCTCGGACTTGGGACGTTTGTGAAAATACGCATCGAGAACCGAGTGCGCCTTGCTGAGACTTTCAAAGTTCTTCATAAGTCGTTCCGGTTATCAAGACCGATTCCCGCAGGACCCGGTTGTCACTTCGAGTCGGTCTTCTGCCGCAATGTACGGGGCGCGTTTCGCTCTGTCCACCGTCCGCGGGCAATTTTACGGCCCGCTTATGCACTCGTTTAGAGACGCTGGCCGCGCTGGTAAAAGTGGTCTGACTTAATACTCGCGCGTGGTTTTGATGCCGGGTTCAGGAACCGGGTACCGACCGTTCGCGTCGGCCTGCACTGGCGCGGGCGAGTCATAGGTGAACTTGTCAATGCCCGGTGACATTTCATGTTCGCAATTCAACATGTCGTCGAACGTGATCTCCTGACCGGTATGCGCCGCCATGCGGCCCATGGCGGAAACAATGCTCGCGGTCACGCCATACTCCACTTCGTTGTATGGTTGATCGGCCCGGATGGCGGTCATCAAATCGTTCCACTCATTTTGATAGGGATTCTCCTCGCCCGGCGGCACCTCGGAAACCCACAGGCGCTCGGCCCCTTTCGGCGTTTGCCCCTTATACAAACTGGACGGCCCGCCGCAATCCCCGAACTTGGCCGCAACGGCACTGCCTTTCGTACCGTGGATGTAACTGGAGAAATTGTCCTGGCAGCCCGTTACGCAGCGGCCATCAAAATATAATTTTGTGCCGTCGGCGTATGTGTATTCCACCGAGTAGGTGTCAAAATTTTGATCCACATAGGGCAGACCTTCCGGACTGAGTTTATAGTGACGACCGCCCAGCGCCTGCGCCCGCACTGGCACGGCGTTTTTCATCCAGTTCAAATGGTCAATGGTATGAATGTAGAAATCGCTGAAACAGCCGCCGCTGGCCCAGATGAAACTGTGAAAGCGTTGAATCTGATAGAGCAGTTCACTGATGTTGTCCGGTTTGGGCAGCGATTCGAAAAACGCCACCGGCCCGTGCATCCGATAGCCACGTTGCAAAATGATCTCGCCAATGGCGCCGTCATGAATGCGTTCGGTCAACTGCTGCATGTTCCGGGCGTGCCGCGAGTTCAAGCCCACGCCCACCTTGAGGTTTTTGGCCTTGGCCGCTTCCGCCAGTTTGAACATGCGTCGCCCACTCGGACCGTCCACCGCCACCGGTTTCTCCATGAACACGTTCAAGCCCTTTTCAATGGCGTAGGTGAAATGCACCCACCGAAACGCGGGCGGCGTGGTCAGAATGACAATATCGCCGGGCCGCAAGGAGTCCATTGCTTCACGATAGGCGTTAAATCCCAGGAAGCGTCGTTTGTCGGGAACATCCACCTGATCCGTGAACCGCTGTTTCAAAGCGGCGAACTTGGCCGCCAACCGTTCGGAAAACACATCGGCCATTGCCACCAGTTTGGTGCCGCCGCCGTTGACGGACAAAGCATTGCCCGCCGCGTCCGTGCCGCGCCCGCCGCAACCCACCAAAGCCACCTGCAACGTATCATTCCCCACGGCATGAACCGGCGGCAGGGTCAGTCCCGCCAAAGCGGATGCCGCCACCACCGTGCCGGTTTGTTTGATAAAACCACGCCGGGTCACTCCGGTTGCACTGGATTTCTCAGAATTGGTTTTCATGCGCGTCATCATTCCACGGCGCAGATTGGTCACGTCGAACGCAACGCGGGCTCGACGAACCATAACCGCGCATTTCAGCCTTTGCCCCGCTGCTGATGAGCCGAGCCGGGTGCGGATAAAATTTAATACTCGCGCGTGGTTTTGATACCGGGTTCAGGAACCGGGTACCGACCGTTCGCGTCGGCCTGCACCGGCGCAGGCGAATCGTAAGTGAACTTGTCAATGCCCGGCGCCATCTCATGTTCGCAGTTCAACATGTCCTCGAACGTGACCTCCTGACCGGTGTGCGCCGCCATGCGGCCCATGGCGGAAACAATGCTGACAGTCACGCCGCGTTCAACCTCGTTGTACGGTTGATCGGCCCGAATGGCGTCCACCAGATCATTCCACTCATTTTGATACCAGTTGTCTTCGCCGGGGGGCGTGGTCGAAGTCCAGACGCGCTCCGATCCCTTCGGAGTTTGCCCCTTGTAGATGCTGGAAGGGCCGCCACAATCGCCGCTCTTGGCCGCGATGGCGCTGCCTTTCGTGCCGTGAATGTAACTGGAAAAATTATCCCAACAGCCCGTGATGCAGCGACCATCAAAATAGAATTTCGTCCCGTCTCCGTAGGTGTACTCCACCGAATAAGTGTCGAAGTTCTGGTCCACATAAGGCAGACCTTCCGGACTGAGTTTATAGTGGCGACCGCCCAGGGCTTGCGCCTTGACGGGCCACGCATTTTTCATCCAACCTAGGTGGTCAATGATGTGAATGTAGAAGTCGCTGAAGCAGCCGCCGCTGGCCCAGATGAAACTGTGGAAGCGTTGAATCTGGTAAAGCAACTCGCTCACATTGTCCGGCTTGGGCAGGGACTGGAACGAAGCCACCGGCCCGTGCATCCGGTAACCGCGTTCCAAAACAATTTCTCCAATCGCACCGTCATGAATGCGTTCCGCCAGTTGCTGCAAATGGCGCGCGTGGCGTGAATTCAAACCGACGCCCACCTTGAGATTTTTGGCCTTGGCCGCTTCCGCCAGTTTGAACATGCGTCGTCCACTCGGACCATCCACCGCCACCGGCTTCTCCATGAACACGTTCAAGCCCTTTTCAATGGCGTAGGTGAAATGCACCCACCGAAACGCGGGCGGCGTGGTCAGAATGACAATATCGCCGGGCCGCAAAGAATCCATGACTTCGCGGTAGGCGTCGAATCCTCGAAAACGGCGGTTGTCCGGGACATCCACCTTGTCGCCAAATTTTTGTTTCAGCGCGGCGAACTTCGTGTTCAAGCGCTCGGGCAAAATGTCGGCCATCGCGACCAGTTTGGTGCCGCCGCCCTTGACGGACAAAGCGTTGCCCGCCGCGTCCGTGCCGCGCCCGCCGCAGCCCACAAAACCCACCTGCAAGGTGTCGTTCCCCGCCGCATGGACGTGTGGCAAGGCCAGTCCCGCCAGAGCGGACGCCGCCACCACCGTGCCGGTTTGTTTGATAAAATCACGCCGAGTCGTCGGAGTAGAACCCGAAGCATCAGGATTGGTATTCATGTGCGCCATCGTTTCACTGTCGCGCTTGGGAGTCAACACACAAAACGCGCTGATCGAGTTATCAGTTGAAATCAACCTCATCCGCTGCTCGAAGGGAACGGTTTGGCGGAAGCGGCGTCCGAGGAATCGTCTATCCCAATAGGGTGGGTTCGACGCTCGCTATTTCGTGATCCGGGCGGATTCGATCAGCTCCCAAAACTTGGGGTTTTGTTGCAAGGCCGCGTCTTCCTCGACCTTCAATCCGGAGCGATACATGAAGTCTTTGAGCGTGTTTTTGCTCAAAATCCGATGCACCAAAACGCCCAGCTCGTGACGCTCAAAATAAACGCGAAAATCTCCGATGCGGAAGCGATGCAGGATACGCCCGCCCCGTTCCAATTTCCCGAAATCACTCAACTCCGTGCCGATGACTTGCTGAGGCAACCCACGAAATTCGCCGAGGATATGCAATTGCAGTTCCTTCGGCATGCGCGACAACTCCGCGGCGCTCGTCGGCGTGAAGATAATCTGGAAAGGCGTCATTTCTAATCTCTAGCTTTGCCGCGACTCAGTATGGGGTTCCGCCCCGGACAACGCACGCTAAATCCATCAAGGCCATTTCCTGAAAGCATCGGCGGGGTTTAATTCGCGCGGTGATCGCTTGCAATCGAATTGGTCACCTTGCTCAACCGGTCACGACCAAGGGTCGCAACTGTGCCACGCTGGCCGTGCCGGTCGTGCCGAGTTGATGAATGACTATGGAGCTGGCGGCGTTGGCCAACGCCAGCGCGTCGCGGATGGTAGCGCCACTTTGAAGAGCGACGACCAAATTTGCCGAAACGGCATCGCCCGCGCCCACGATGTCAATTTCACCGCGCAACGGCAACGCGAGCAGATGTTCCGTGCGGCCATCTGGAGTGACGCCTAAAATTCCTCGTTCCGAAAGCGTCACGAAGACCGGTCGTTGATTTTGTCTGGACAGGCGCACCGCTGCCGCCGCGATGTCTTTCAATTCTGCCGTCGCCGCCAGACCGGTCAACGCGGAGAGTTCGGTGGCGTTCATTTTGAAGATGGCCGGTGGAAAATCGCGCAGACCACGGCGGCTGTCGGCCAGGATCAACTGTTGCGGACGCGATTGGGCCACGCGCCCCAAAGCCGCCAACACGGCCGGAGTCAATACGCCGGTAGCCTGTTGATCTTCCTGTTCCAAAACCACCAGTGCGTCCGCCTGTTCTGCCGCCGCAATCAGATGGGCGCATAACTGTTCCACCACCTCTGGCGGCGTGGGCGTCCAGTTCTTTTGGTCGAGCCGATTCAATTCGCGCGGCGGGCGGTTCGCCTCAACCATCAACGGTTTGCAATAGGTAAAGGTGCGGCGCGCGGTCGTCTGCAGAAAATAGTCCAGGCGCACGCCCGGCAAGGCGGCCAACGCCCGACGCAGTTCGTAGCCTTCGCCATCGTCGCCGGCAAACCCCACGGGAAAAATCTGGCCGACGCCGAGCGCGACCAGGTTGTTGAGCACGGTCCCCGCCCCGCCCGGTTGCGCGCGAACTCTGACGACGTTATGCACCGGCAATCCGGTTTCGATGGAAGTCTCCACCTTGGTGGGATCAATCTCGAGGTAGCGATCCAGACAAAAATCACCAACCACCGCGATCCGCAATTGCGGATACTGCTCCGTAATGGTGGCGAAACGCTCGGCGTTCATGAGCCTCAATGATCCAGGATGCGCGCCAGGAGCGACGTTGCATCGCGGAAGTCGGGAATGACCACATCCGCGCCCACGCCCAGCAGACGTTGCCGTTTCCATTCATCGAAGCGCCCCGAACCGTTATGCGCCTCATCACTCGCGACGGCCACCGCCAATCCGCCGACCTCCTTGGTATTTTGAATTTCCACGTAGCCATCGCCAAAGGCCAGCAGTTGCGCCCCGGCAATCTGGTTTTCACGCAGCAAACGTTCGATGACCATTTTTTTTGAGAACTGCTTGTAGTTGTCCAGCGCCCCGTAAATATGCGGGCCAAAGTAACGGGTCAGACCAAGCAACTCAGCTTCCATTTTGACGAATGGCTCGTCAGTGCCGCTGGCCAGATACAACGCCAATCCGCGTCGCTGTAATTCGTCCAACAAACCGCGCGCACCATGCACCAACAGATCGTCAGGTTTGAGCACACCGTGACGCAAATCATCAGTGCGATGCCGAATCCGCTCGTCCAGTCGCCGCAAGTATTCGTGTTTATACCACAACGGATCACGCGGGGTACCGCCCCGCTCCTTGATGCGCTCGGCCAGTTGCATCATTTGATAAATCGTCTGCTTGCCGTTCAGACGCATGATGTCCTCGAAGCACAACTGCCGGCGCGCCGCCTCGGTTTCATCGGGCAATCCGGGCAACATCTCGACAAACATCGGCACCATGACTTCGGGCCAGCCTTCCCGAATGAGAGACAGCGTGCCGTCAAAGTCAAAGAGCACATGACTGATCTGCGGACGGGGAGCGAAATTAGCGGTGAATTCCACGCGCCCGGTAAAATGGGTGGCGGCAGGCGTACTCATTTGGCCCAATCTGGATGTTCCATGAACGCGTAGCACAGCACATGGCAAATCCCCATCTGCGCATCTTCCACGCGACCGTAATGCGTGTCGTTGATGACAATGACTTGCTCGGCAACCTCCGCCATGCGGCCGCGCTTGGCGCCCACCAGGGCCACCGTGCGCAAGCCGTTGGCCTTCGCCCACTCCAGCGCCCGCACGCAATTGGGCGAGTTGCCGGAAACACTGATGCCCAGCGCCAGGTCGCCCGGACGCGCGTAATTTTGCATCTGCCGCAGAAAAACGTCTTCGTAGGTGTAATCATTTCCCAGCGCCGTGATCCAACTGACATTGTCAGTCAGACTCAGCACTCGAAAGCGTTTCCCCAAACGATCGGAAGCGCCTTTGCCGAGATCCGTCGCAAAATGCGAGGCGTTCGCGGCGCTCCCGCCGTTGCCAAACACCAATATCTGGCGGTCTTCCTGATGAATGTGGCGAAGGGTTTGAATCAATTGCACCAGCGCTTCCGGCGCAATGGAATCGAGCGCCGCCTTTTGCGCTCGGAAATAATCGGCAACCCACTGATTGGCAGTCGTCATGCGCGATGAAGGATAGGGATGGCGGACAAATACTCAAATCTTCGTTTGCTCAACCCGCTTTCGCGGCGTCAACCGCGAGCAGCAGGGCGCCAACCGGAACCACGTCCGCGCCCAGTTGCGATAACTGAACGCTGACGCCGGACCGGAAGGCTTCCATTACCCAACCGCGCAAAGCGTTTTCCACGGCCAGACGAAGCGGTTCGCCCAACCCAGCCAAGCCGCCGCCCAAAATGAGGCGTTGCGGGTGGAACAAATGAACCACATGCGACAACCCAAACGCCAGATCCTCGGAAATTTCCCGTAAGAGCTGTTGCGCCAGGGGATCGCCTTGCGCCAGGGCCGCTCCGAGATGTCGTGCCTCGCCGCGAGTTTCCCGCCCCACCAAACGCGCGAGCTGGCTTTGCGGTTGTTGCTGGATCAACTCGCGAATCCGCGCGTCCACCGCCCAACCGGAACAACGCGATTCAACCGTCGTGCCGCGGCGATCCAGCCGCACGTGACCGATTTCCGCCTCGCCGGGAATCGCCCCGTGATAAATTTGCCCCGCCACGACCAGCCCACCGCCAACGCCGCTGCCCAACGTCACGTAAAATACCGGATCACCACCCACGCCCGCGCCGCGATGCGCCTCACCCAGCGCCGCCACATTCGCATCATTGTCCACCGCCACCGGAGCGCCGGACTGCTCGCGCAACCAGGACGCCAGATCAAAATCCGACCACCCTTCGATCTGATGCGAGCGACAGATTTTTCCCGTGCGCCAATCCACCGGGCCGCCAAATCCGACGCCAACGGCTTCAATCTGGCGACTGGCGCGCAATTCACGAAGCGCCTGCGTTATTTGTTCACGGATGCCGCCCGCGCCGGAATTCGGGTTAACGGTCAAAGTGTGTCGGTGCTGAATCACCCCGTGTTCGTTGCCGAGCGCAAGTTGCAATTTCGTGCCGCCAATTTCGATGCCCAGAATGTTCATTTGTGGTTCTGCCCCGCCGATGCTGACGCAAGCGGAGACTTGGGGCAATGGTGGAGACGTGAGGAGTGAGGAGCAACTGGTAGCGCGTACGGGAATCGAACCCGTCTTTCAGCCTTGAGAGGGCCGTGTCCTAGCCGATAGACGAACGCGCCATAACGCCCGCATCCTATCCCCTCAGACCACCTTGTCACGCTGAAATTAACTCTTGCGCTCCGCCTTGCACGTTTTATACTGCGCCTCCT
This sequence comes from Verrucomicrobiia bacterium, assembly GCA_023953615.1. Taxonomy (NCBI): domain Bacteria; kingdom Pseudomonadati; phylum Verrucomicrobiota; class Verrucomicrobiia; species Verrucomicrobiia bacterium. Next base: position 1,660,738 of record JAMLJH010000002.1, read on the forward strand.
TTTGTAACAGGAAGTTATTTATGCGACGTCCCAAAGGTATCAAAACCAAGAAATCTGTGACCAAACGTTTCAAGCTGACGGCTCGGGGAAAAATCCTCCGCAGTCGCCCCGGGCGACGTCATCTTTGCCAGACCAAAAGCGCCAAACGCCGGCGCGGTCTGCGCGGCGCGGCGCTCGTCCACACCACGGACGAATATCGTATCAAGCAAAGCCTTCCGTTCACCCACTGATTTCATCCATTTCCGTTCCCACGAATTTTAATTTCTACTTTTCATGCGCGTAACAAATTCACCAGCCTCTCGTAAGCGCCGCAATCGCATGTTGCAAGCGGCGAAGGGTTTTCGCCTCAAACGTTCCAAACTTTACCGCTACGCCAGCGATGCCGTGGATCACGGCCGGCAGTACGCCTACCGCGATCGTCGCGTCAAGAAGCGCACGTTCCGCTATCTCTGGCAGATTCGGATCAACGCCGCCGCGCGCACGGCCGGAATCACTTACAGCCGTCTGATCGAAGGTTTGAAGGCCGCCAAGTGCGAATTGGATCGCAAGGTGATTGCCGACATCGCCGCGCAGGATAACGACGCGTTTCTGCAATTGGTGAAGCTGGCGCAGGACGGTTTGAAGGCCAAAGCCGAGCACGCCGGCAAAGGCGATGATCTGACCGAAATCGAAGGTGTCGGACCGAAAATCCAGGAAGCGCTGCACGCACAAGGCATCAAGACCTTCGCCCAAGTGGCCGCCACCTCGGTGGCGCGACTGAAGGAAATTCTCGCGGCAGGCGGCGCGCACCTGAAACAATGGGATCCCACCACCTGGCCTGAACAAGCGGCACTGGCCGCCAAGGGCGATCGCGAGGCGTTTGAAAAACTCAAAGTCGAACTTAAAGGCGGACGCCGCGTTTAATTATTGAACCCGATTTTCAAGGCGACCAGCAATGGTCGCCTTTTTCTTTTGCTGCTCGAGCGAATTCGTTAAACTCCCAACCTGAATTTATGGCTGGCTTCCTGGAAGAAATTGAACCGTTGAAACAAACCGCCCTCGCCGACTTGAAGGGCGCCGCCAATCTGGCCGCGCTCGAGCAAATCAAGGGAGCGTGGATGGGGCCGAATGGCAAATTCACCGCCTTAATGAAACGCCTCGGCGCGCTGGCCAAGGAAGAGCGTCCGGCGGCGGGCAAGTTGATCAACGCGGGCAAGCTGGAGCTGGAATCCGCGCTGGCCGAGCGACGCGGCGAACTGGAACTGGCGGCGGCGCAACCCAAGCACCCGACTGATTTCACCCTGCCCGGACGGCGCCGCGGTCTCGGCAAATTGCATCCGCTCACCCAAGTGACGGACGACATCGTCCGCGCGTTTCGCAAAATTGGTTTTGCGGTGGCGGATGGTCCGGAGATCGAAGACGAATACCATTGCTTTGATGCGTTGAACACGCCGGCGGATCATCCCGCACGCGACTTGCAAGATACCTTCTACCTCGCCAATGATCCCCAGGCCGGGAGCGCGCCGGGCGACTCCTCACACCGCGGTTCGTTGCTGCGCACGCACACTTCCTCGGTGCAGATTCGCGTCATGGAAAAGCAAGCGCCGCCGGTGCGCATCATTGTGCCGGGGCGCGTGTTTCGCCGCGATAACGCGGATGCCACGCACAATCCCACCTTCCATCAAGTCGAGGGGCTGTACGTGGATCGGAACGTCACGGTTGGCGATCTGAAAGGCACGGTGGAATTTGTCTTTCGCGAGCTGATGGGCAACGACGTAAAAATCCGTTTTCGCCCGCACTATTTCAGCTACACCGAGCCGAGCTATGAAATTGACTTCACCAATGCGCTGGTCAAAAAAATGGGCAAAGCGTGGTTGGAGATCGCCGGTTGCGGCATGGTGCATCCCCAGGTTTTTGAGAATGTCGGTTACGATCCGGAAGTCTGGACCGGCTGGGCCTTTGGTTTTGGCATCGAGCGCATTGCGATGTTGCGTTACGGGATCAACGACATCCGATTATTCTACGAAAACGACGTGCGGTTCTTGCGGCAGTTTTGATACGGAAACAACGCCTCGACATCAACCCATTCCGACATTCTTCTTACCCGCAGGTAAATCACGCAGGCACACACCACATGCGACTCACAGGGTGTGTCTCGATCGTGTTGTCCGATCCGCAAATTGCGCAGGCGAAATAGTGACCGCTTTCGTAGGTTACGGTGGCTGGATGCAATCGTCCGTTACCAGGGATTGCGGCGTGGGATAGCCTGGCGGCACGCCGGGAGCAGTGACGGGTTCACCCCGTTCAATCCGGGCGGCGACGGTGAGATTCAATTCAAGGAGTTGGGCCAGCAAATCCTGTTTGGCGCTGAAACCATAGGCGTCGAGAACGGCGGCATCCAATGCGGCGTGGGCGTCCTTCAACGGATTCGCGCCGGGCAGTTCGAGCGTGCGATAGAGAGCGCGCAGGCCGCCTTTCAGATGCTGCAATGCTTCGGCGCGCACGCGGCGCACCGTGCGCGAGGCAGAGGCCACGGCGTCAATTTTCGCGATGGTCTGGGGAGTACACGCGCCCCGCGTGTCGGTTGCCGCACCCTCGCGGCAACCCTTCAGCGGAATGGACGATTGCGCTGATACTGACGTTGAATTTGATGCGCGCGCGCCAGTGCCGACCGCGAGGGCGCGGTCGGCTGCACCCGGGGCGGGTGCGCTCCCCATTTCAAACTGCGGCCACGGGAACGTGTCGAAGACGGATTCGGGAGTGTAGCGAAAGCGTTCGGTCAGCTTGCTGCATTTTGTGATGAACCAAAGCCAATGGATATCTGATTGCAGAACACCGAAACTATAATCATCTGCAAAGGCAAACACTTTGAGCGCGTTCGTAGGCAGGTAATTCGCAGAAATAAAAACGAATGTCGGCCTCTTCATCACAGCCGAACAGGCAACATAGCGAGGAAGCTTCTTCAGAGCCTGTTGCAAATCATTTCTCGGACGCTTCAAAGCCCACCATGTGTCCAACCGATTCTGGTGCTCGCCACGGTCGCGCCCGAGTTCCTTGTTTTCCTGTGCAGCATTCTTTTCCCAATCCTTGAGCACTCGCTCTTTGGGAATCGCGAGCAAGCGAGGTAATGCCGATGTTTGAAGCACGTTTAGGTTACTGAGGTCAACGACGTATTCCGGCTTGGTCACATATCGCGCCGACAAAAGGTCAGAACCGTTAATGAACGGCTTTACATATGGTTTGTGTTCATCAATCGCAAGCAAATCGTTTGCCTCCGCCGCAGAGATAACAAAACCATCGTGTCCAGTTTGAACACCTTCAAAAACGCACTTTGGCTGCGTATTGCATTTCAAGATTTTTGCCGCAGCCACATCCGTCGCGTCTGACAGCGCCGAATTGATTTGATCGCATTCACGAGCATCAAGCTCGTATTCCTTGGTCGCTGAACCACTGCCGCGCTTGCGAGTTTTCTTTACAGAGGCACTGGGTTGGATTTTGAACCAGAGTTTCCGCTTCTTGGGCAGCGACGCGGCGTCTTGCGTTTTCATCCAATTGGCGATGGAAACATTGACGTTGGCTTCGCCCGACCACGGTTGGTTCTCTACGGCTTCCACGATCGCCCCTGTCGAGACGACATGGTCCAACCCACCTTCGCGTGATTCGTTGTTGCGGATATTTTGTGTACCAACCAGTCCGCCGCGCCCGGAGAGTGGGTCGGCTGTAGTGCAGGCTGGCAGATGATCGGCAGCCTTGCGAAACCAGTAGGTGCAAAGGTCAGCACGCCGTGGAACTTCGGGATAGTTCTTTTCCAGTTTCCCAACGTATTCGCGCCCGTGTTCCATTGTCATTTTGCGTGCATCGAGGAACGGCGGATTACCGATGATGACATCGGCTTGGGGCCATTGCGTCGGCTGGCCTTCGGGCGTGAGCAGCGCGTCGGCGGCGATGAAGTTGTGGTCGAGATTGTCGAGCGGCAGCGGGGGTTCGCTGATGTGCAATTCGTCAATTGCCAGCTTGCGCCCAATCATCATCGTCACCTTGGCGATCTCGACGGCAAAGGGCAGAACGTCCAGACCGTAAAAGTTTTGCGCGCTCAGATAGCTCAGCGGCATCTGCGCTGCCTCCTTCGCATCGGTTTTGAACTCCGTCCGCAGCCGCTCGAAGATCCGGGCTTCGAGCCGTTTCATCTCGCGATAGGCGATGTACAGGAAGTTGCCCGAGCCACACGCCGGATCAAGCACGCGAAAGGTGTGCATCCGGTCGAGTAATTGATTGAGCCGAGTGCGGGTTTTCGCCCCTTCAATCTGCTCGGTCCACGGGTCGGTGATCGTCGGTTTGACGATTTTCATGATGTCGGACGGGTGCGTGAAGTGCGCGCCGAACGCGTGGCGCTCCGCGTCGTTCATCGAGTGCTGGAACAGGGTGCCGAAGATTTCCGGCTGCACTTTCGACCAGTCGAACTTGGCGGCCTTACGGAGCAGCACGAGTTCAAGGTCTTGAAGCTCCAGTCGGGCCGGTTCGCGGAACAGGCCGCCGTTGAAATAACGCACGCCTTTGAACCGTCCGCCCGCTTTGGGCGGATTGCTGTTCATAGCCTCGAACAGCCCGCCGATTAAGTCGTAGCCATCGGCGGGAGTGGTACATTCCTCAAGGAGTTGCGCGACAAAATACTTGGGGAGCAAATCAATATCCTCCGCAAACAACGCGACGAGCATTTGCAGGATGAAGCGTTGGGCGTCCGGTTGCGGCACGCCACGCCGGACGAATTTGCGAAAACATTCCGCCAGACAATCGGCGGCTTCACGGGTGACTTTCTCGCGGTCGTTGTCGAACGTGGGACGGGGATTGCCTGGCGCGAGAAATGCCAGCGGCCCCCAGCGTTCGGGCAAATCCTTCAGCGCGAGCGTGTCCTTGGGCGTATCGAGATCGGTATCGAAATCATAGACGCAGAATTCGTCGAAGTTGCAAAGCACCACGTAGCGCGGGCGATGCGGCACCAGGCGCGTCCAATAATCGAAGGCTTGTCGGTAATGTCTCTGGAGCTTTTCACCGCGCTTCTTCATTTCGACGAGCACGACGGGTTTCCAAACGTAATCCGCAAAGGCGGTCCCGCCGCCGTCGGCGTCGGCCTTGCGAACGCGGAATTCGGGTTCACCGCCGACATCGAGAGAACCGGGTTGACCGAACGCCTGGAAAAGCCGGTCGAGGAAGATTTGCGCCTGGCCTTTTTCATCACCGGTGATGTGTTGGTCACACCACGTAACAAATTGCTCCAGTTTATCCCGGCTCGGCATGGATGGATTTATACCGGAAACACGTCGCCCCGAGCAATCACTGAGTCCGGCAGGTTTGGCGCGCAAAAGTAAGTTCACTGCTATGGTAGTAACCGCAGAATCGATCTCAGCGATTGTAGTAGCGGGCGTAAGTCCGCTCTGATTTTTCAGGAAGGAAGCACGAGCCGCCCCACGTCGTCTGCTACAGTTGGAGGGCAAGATGCGGCTACAGTGTTTAATTAAACCGCTATAAAATCTCCGTCCACGTCACGATGCTGATGACGATTTCCTCGTATTGATCAAGCTCGCGGCGGGTCGCAGAAGCGCCGTTGAGATAATCCACCAAGATATTGGTGCAAAAACTGCCTTCATCATTGCTCCCATTCCGCGCGCAACCGGCTTTCATATTTCAGCGCGTCAATCTTCTTCTTTTTCCACAAACCAAATGCGCTCCACCCTTTGTCAGATTGCTCTTCGCGAAGATAGTTTCCGACGGCGCGACGGATAATTTCCGCGCGCGATGTTTTTTCGCGGGATGAAATGGCCGCCAGCGCTGCCAACTGCTCTTCCGACAATTCGATAATTATTCTCACGGTGTCATCATACGACGTCGCTATTCTTATTGGCAAAAATTTGATTTCCAATGCGGGGTCTCTCGGGTTTTATTTCCAGCGCTTTATTTATGAAACAATTGATCACCCTCTGCGCGCTGTTGGCCGGCATTATCTCATTGGCCGCTGCCGATTTGAAAACCAGGAATGTTTTTCTCATTTCGACGGATGGGTTGCGCTGGCAGGAGGTCTTCAGCGGCGCCGAGGAAGCGCTGCTGGATAAAGCCAACGGCGGGGTGGCCAATCCGGCGACGACGCGCGCCAAATTCTGGCGCAACACGCCGGAAGAGCGGCGGCGCGCTTTGCTGCCATTCTTCTGGAGCGAAATCGCGAGTCGAGGCCAGCTCTTTGGCAATCAAACCAGGGGCAGCATCGCGCAACTGGCCAATGACAAAAAATTCTCCTACCCGGGCTACAGCGAGTTTCTCACCGGCGTGGCGGACCCAAGCCTGAACAGCAATGACAAAATTCCCAATCCCAACACCAACGTGTTCGAATGGCTGAATCTACAGCCGCGCTTTGCCGGCCGGGTGGCGGCGGCGGTGAATTGGGACGTCGTTCCGTGGATTCTGAATGTGGAGCGAAGTCACCTGGCCGTGTGGAGCGGATTTTCGTTGCCGTCCGGCGCCCCGGTTTTATTTACTCCGTCTGCCGAGCAACTCCAATGGATCAACGATACTCCGGCATTATGGGATAACATGCTGTTCGACGCCGTCACCTTCCGCGTGGCCCGGGATTACATTCAAACGAAGCAGCCGCGCGCCTTTTACCTTTCTTTCAGTGAAATTGACGAATGGGCGCATGAAGGGCGCTACGATTTGATGCTGGCCGCCGCGCACTATCAGGATGATTTCATCCGCCGTTTATGGGAAACGGTGCAATCCATGCCCGCGTATCGAAACCAAACCACGTTCATCATCACCACCGATCATGGTCGTGGCGACGCGCCCAAAGCGTGGCGTTCGCATGGCGCCAGCGTTCAGGGCGCGGAGAACATCTGGATTGGAGTGCTTGGCCCGGACACGCCGCCGCTCGGCGAACGAACCAATTGCGCGAAAGTAACGCTGAGCCAGGTCGCCGCCACCGTTGCCGCTTTTTTAGGGGAAAATTTTCCCGCCGCCATGCCGCAAGCGGCGCCGCCGTTGCCGGACGTGTTGCCCCGGACCAGTAATTGAATTTTCGCTCCGCAATGCGGCTTCTCGTTCGGCGGCGGTCAGGCGCGTTCGTTTGACACGTTTTCCGCATTTTGCGATGCTGCCCTTGCAGTCCAAGCCGGACGCAATCGCATCCGGCCCGGGGGAACCAAAGTCCGCGTGACGCGGAGGGGGCGTGGCGGCGCTGACCGCGGGTCACTTTCAAGACCCAGCCCGACAGCTAACCTCGGCGACGTGTGAAAGGGCAGTTTTCAACGGTGACGTTGAAAATTCCCGCCAACTCGATGCAAGCAGACAACAGTTCAAGCTCCAAACCGGCGCCGCCGGACGCGACGATTTCCGAAGCGGAACACCAAACCTCGCCCGAGCCAACCTCCCTCAAGTATCTCGCGCTGGCCGCGCTGGGCGTGGTCTATGGCGACATCGGGACGAGTCCGCTCTATGCCTTGCGCGCCTGCTTTGCCGGGGAACGATCCGTTGCCGCCACCACGGATAACGTGCTCGGATTGCTTTCCCTGATTTTCTGGGCGTTGATTTTGATTGTCTCGATCAAATACATCGTCTTCGTGTTGCGCGCGGATAATCGTGGCGAGGGCGGCATTCTCACTCTCACCGCGCTCGCCTTCCCCGAACGCAAAAAACCAACCCGCAGTTGGACCATGTGGTGGATGATCACCTTTGGCGTCTTTGGCGCCGCGCTGCTCTACGGCGATGGATTAATCACTCCCGCCATTTCAGTATTGAGCGCCGTGGAAGGATTGGAAGTTGCGGCGCCCGGTTTGCAATCCTACGTCGTGCCGCTGACGGTCTTGATTCTCGTCGGTTTGTTCAGTGTGCAGCGCATTGGCACCGCGAAAGTGGGACGCGCTTTTGGTTGGGCCATGTTGGTGTGGTTTCTCACTTTGGCGGGATTGGGGCTTAAACAAGTTTTTCATTCACCCGAAGTTTTACGCGCCGTCAACCCGGTGTATGCCTGGCAATTCTTCGAGCAAAATGGCTTCCGCGGCTTCCACCAACTCGGCTCGGTTTTCCTCGTGCTGACGGGCGCGGAAGCGCTCTACGCGGACATGGGGCACTTCGGTAAAAGGCCGATCCGAATCGCGTGGTTCAGTCTGGTGCTGCCGGCGTTGTTCTTGAACTACCTCGGGCAGGGCGCGCTGGTGCTCAGTCATCCGGAAGCGGCGAGCAACCCCTTCTACCTCCTGGCGCCGGGATGGGCGCTGTATCCCCTGGTCGCTCTGGCCACCGGAGCCACCGTCATCGCTTCCCAAGCGCTGATTTCCGGCTCATTCTCCCTGACCATGCAAGCGGTGCAACTTGGCTACGTGCCGCGCGTCGCCATTGAACACACCTCGTCATCCACGCACGGGCAAATCTACATCCCGCTGATCAACTGGACGCTGATGGCCGCCTGCATTGGTTTGGTATTGGGCTTTCGCTCCTCGGAAAATCTGGCCGCCGCCTACGGTATCGCCGTCGGTCTGACGATGCTCATCACCACCCTGCTCTTCTATTTCGCCGCGCGACGCCTGTGGAACTGGCACCCGCTCGCGGTCGGATCGCTCTGCGGAGTCTTTCTTGTGATCGAACTTTTCTTCCTGGCCGCCAATCTGGGCAAAGTCAGTCATGGCGGCTGGTTTCCGCTGACCATCGGGGCCATCGGCTTCACCTTGATGGCCACCTGGAAAACCGGACGCGCGCGCCTGCGGCAACGACTCATAAAGAGTCTGTTTCCCATCGAAGATTTCTTGCGCGACGTCAAAGCGCATCCGCCGCATCGGGTCAGCGGCACGGCGATTTTTTTGGCGAGCAACCCCGAGGGCACGCCCGCCGCGCTCACCCACAATTTCAAGCACAACAAAATCCTGCACGAACGCGTGGTGCTGCTCACCATTCTCGTCGAAGAAACGCCTTACGTGGCAAAGAATGAGCGCATCAGCGTGACTGATTTAGGCGAAGGCTTCTACCGGGTGATCAGCCGTTATGGTTTCATGGAAAAGCCCGACGCGCAGGAGACGCTGCAATTGTGTGAAGCGCACGGACTGAAATTTCGCGAGATGGAAACCACCTTTTTCCTCAGTCGGGAAACCATCATCCCCAGCCAGCGCCTGGGTTTGTGGCAATGGCGCAAACGTCTGTTTGCCTTGCTCGCGCGCAACGCTCAGCCCGCCAATGCTTTCTTCAAACTCCCGCCAAACCGGGTCGTCGAGCTGGGATTGCAGATCGAAATTTAAGCCGTCGCAGCCGACCACATGGATTCAATCCCGACCGCGCGCGATACTTAGAAAATATAGTAATTGCATGACGGAACTGACCAGCGCCGCCACGTAAGTCAAACCAGCCGCGTTCAAGACCTGACCGACTCCGGCGCTTTCCTCGGACCGGACAATCCCGAGGCGCAACAACTCCACTTTGGCGCGGCGACTCGCGTCAAATTCCACCGGCAACGTCACCATCTGAAACAACATCATGATGCTGAACAACCCGATCCCCACGTAAATCAGATTGGTCATTTGCAGAAAGAATCCGATCATGATGAGCACGACCCATGCGTAACTGGCGAAGCGTGTGGCCGGCACCAACGCCGCCCGCAGTTTCATCGGCGCGTAACCGACCTGGTGTTGCAACGCGTGACCCGCTTCATGCGCCGCCACGCCCACGGCGGCAACGGATGCGCCCCGAAAATTATTGCTCGAAAGACGCAGCGCGCGTTTCGTCGGATCGTAATGATCGGTGAGTTGCCCGGGAATTTCCTCCACCGGCACGTTTTGTAATCCGGCCTGATCCAGAATTTCCCGCGCCGCCTGGGCGCCAGTCAACCTGGAAGCCAGCCCCACCCGGCTGAAACGCGCGTAGGCGGAGGTCAGCTTGAACTGCGCCCACAAGCCAATCAACAGCGCCGGCAGCATGAATACAAAATATTTAGGATCAAAAAACATAGCGTCTTAATTAAGCTGCTTACTCACCAACTGCGCTCATTTTAGACGGCGCCATGACAAAAGCAAATCGTGTCTGAAAAAACCTTGCCCTCTGGAGGTCGCGCCGTCGCTTCGCCAGAATTTTCCGGTCCGCTCCAGTCTTTCGTGAAAACTGACTTCACCTCGACCCGCAAAATTGGTAACCAAAGACGGTAATAACGGCGACCGGGTCGGAGCAACTCGAATTGCCCCTCAACCAAGCCAACACTCAATGACTCCAACAGACTGAAACCATGCGCAAAACACGGGTTGGAATTTTAACGGCGGGCGGCGACAGCCCGGGTCTGAATGCGGCCATTCGCGGCGTGGGCAAAGCCGCACTTGATGCGGGCATGGAAATCGTTGGCATCCGCGACGGCTTTCGCGGGCTGGCCGAAAACTTGACCATCAAACTGGATAAACGCAGCCTGGCCGGGGTGCTGACGGTCGGCGGCACCGTGCTTGGCACCGGACGCGACAAACCGCAGGCCATGGAAATCAACGGTCGGATCCGCGACATGCGCAGCACCATCGCCCGCAATTATCGCAAACTAAAACTGGACGCGCTGGTTTGCCTGGGCGGCGGCGGCACGCACAAAAGCGTGCTGCGCCTGATGGAAGAAGGGTTGAACCTCGTGACCCTCCCCAAGACGATTGACAACGACGTGGTCTTGACTGATACCGCCATTGGTTTTGACACCGCGCTCGATATCGCCACCACCGCCATTGACCGCCTGCACAGCACCGCGCACAGTCACCACCGGATTATCATCGCCGAGATCATGGGCCACCGAGCGGGTTGGCTGGCCTTGGGCGCGGGAATCGCCGGTGGCGCGGATGTTATTTTAATTCCCGAAATCCCCTACGACGTGCATAACGTCGCCGCCGCCATTCGCCGCCGCAAACAATACGGCACGAATTTCAGCATTGTCGCCGTGGCCGAAGGCGCGTTGCCCCGACGCGAGGCGGCGCGCGTCGCGGCAGTGGTGCGGCACAAAACCAAAGCCAAAAATAAAACCGAAAAGCGTCTGGCCAAAGCCGAATTGATTCAACTCCGGGAAGCGCACGCGGGCCACACCCTGCGCCTGGCCAAACAACTCGAAGCGCTTACCAATCTGGAAGCGCGCGTAACCATCCTTGGCTACGTGCAACGCGGCGGCACTCCCACCGCGCCGGATCGTTTGCTGGCCACCCGCCTGGGCACTGCCGCGATACGACTGATCCAACAAGGCCAGTTCGGCATGATGGTCGCTTCGCGCGGCGATGACACCAAAGCTGTGCCCATCGCTGAAGTTGCCGGACGACTCAAACTCGTTCCCGCCAATCATTCGTGGGTTACCAGCGCCCGCAGCGTTGGCACCTGTTTTGGCGATTAGCAAACCATCGTAGATCAGTGCGACAAAACCTGGCCGCACCACCCAGACCCAAGGTGTCACCGCCACCCTCGGCGGTAGTCATTCGCGCCTGACGGGCGACATCCGGTTCTAACTAACGGGCCACCGAGGCGCAGAGGCACAGAGAGGGAGGCGAATTGCGAAGGACGATTGATACTGAATCTTGGCGAAGAGGTTGGAGTTCAAAAGTGAGACGCAAACCTATCGTCCCCGCCCGCCAATCAAGCATTTGATCCGGTAAATCTTGTTCATCCTGTCAAAAACCATGCCCGCCCTACCAACGCGTTCGTACCGCCGTCATGCTGGGAGGGACGACTTCCACGTCGTCCCCAACCAATCAGGGACGCGGTGGAACGCGTCCCTCCCAAGGAAATATCCCCTCACCCCGGCCCTCTTGTATCTGCCTTTCCGTCTATCCTTGTCAGAGATGATGGATTGGGGAAGATGGGACTGTCCTGCCGCCTGCAGGCGGCAGGACAGTGGCGCGGATGAGTTCGTTACCCTCTGGCACAGGCTTTTGGCCCAGTGCGTGGGGAGCCTGAACCGTTCGCGCTGGAGTCCTAAACTCGAACCGTTGATGGAGCGGCCCACTCCGGCCAGCTCGTATTTGCAAGAAGGAGCTAGAACACCATGACCACTATCTACACAGGCTTGGATATTGCCAAGCTGAACCTGCAACTGCACCTCCTCGGACGCCGCCACGACCTGCCCAACACGGCAGCGGGCCACCGCCGGCTGGTCAAACTCCTGGCTTCCCTGCCCGGAACGCACGTCATCTGCGAAGCCACCGGCGGTTACGAACGCGACCTCGTCGCCGCGCTGCATGACGCCCGCATCCCTGTCAGCGTCTTGAACCCGGCCCGCGTCCGCCACTTCGCCCGGGCCACCGGCCAGCGGGCCAAGACCGATCCTCTGGATGCCGCCATCCTGACTGCCTACGGCCAGGCCTTACAACCCCAACCCACCGCTCCGCGCACGCCACAGGAACACCACCTGAGCGAACTGATCCGCCGCCGGGTGCAGGTATTGGCCCTCTTGGTGGCGCAACGCCAGCAAGCCCAACGGCTCACCGTGCCCGCCTTGCGCCGCCAAGCCCAAAGCCTCGTCCGCCGCCTGGAACGCGATCTGAAACAAATCGAAACGCAACTGGGGCAACTGCAGGCGCAAGCCAGCTCCCTGGACGAACGGGTGCAAAAACTCGTCGCCATCACCGGCGTCGGCACCATTACGGCGTTAGGCGTGCTAGCCGAACTGCCCGAACTGGGCACGCTCAACCGCCGCCAGGTGGCGGCACTGGCCGGACTGGCCCCGCATCCGCGGGAGAGCGGCCAATGGCATGGCCGCCGGCGCATCGGGGGAGGCCGCGCTCCAGTGCGCCGCGCGCTGTATATGGCGGCATTGGTGGCAGCGCGTTCCAACCGCCAGCTCCAAGCGTTCTATCAGCGCCTGCGCGCGGCCGGCAAACCCGCCAAAGTCGCCCTCACCGCCGTTATGCGTAAACTGATCGTCCTCATGAACCACACCCTCAAAAATCCAAACTTTGTCCCCCAAAATTAAATACCGTTGCTCCCCATCCAATGGGTGACCGCCAGGTCGGGAGAGGGGAAAAGCGTTTAATTCCAAAGTGGCTACAATCCGCGAAATACACGAAACACTCGAACGGGAATTATCGCAATGCCAATCCACTTCCGCAGAAAGACAAGGGAATGATTGGCAAAGGAATGGGAAATGGGGGAGCACCGCCGTCCTCGGCGGTGGTCGTTCGCGTCTCGCGGACGACATTCAGGTTCTGATAACTGAAACCGGTAGGGCGCATCACTCCGTGCGCGCCGCTGAGTGATGCGGAACTGCGGCGGGACGCCGCAGCCACATTGTTGGCCGGGCACACGCTCACGTGACGGCGTCGTTATGTAGGGAGGGACGACTTCCACGTCGTCCTCAACTGATCAGGAACGCGGATGTGCTTTTGTCCTGCCGAGGCTGCTTCAGACGATGTCGCGATGGTAGGCTTGCAGTGATTTCACAGCGGCTTTGCCGGCGCGATATTCCGCAATTCCCAAAACGGCCGCGTGCGCGGCAGCCGTCGTGGTCAGATAGGGCACTTTGTATTTGATCGCCGCTTTCCGGATGTACGCGTCGTCTTGCGCGCTCATTTTGCCGGCCGGCGTGTTGACGATCAGATCAATCTCCCGGCTTTTGATTTCATCAGCGATGTTGGGTCGTTGGTGCTCGTGAATTTTGTAGCTGAGTTCCGCTTTCACACCGTGGTCGCCCAGGAATTTATGCGTGCCGTCCGTGGCCTTGATGCGAAAGCCCAGTTTCTGAAATTCGCGCGCCGTGTTGAGGATGGCGGGTTTATCCTTGTTCGTTACGGAGATGAACACCGTGCCCTTTTGCGGCAACGCGGAAAGCGCGGCTTCCTGCGATTTGAAATACGCCAGGCCGAAACTCGGCGCCATGCCCAAGACCTCGCCGGTCGAGCGCATTTCCGGTCCCAATACGGGGTCCACTTCCGGGAACATGTTGAACGGCAGCACGACTTCTTTCACGCCGATGTGCGGAATGGTTTTCCGCTGGAGCTTCAAGTCTTTGAGTTTCGCGCCGAGCATCAGTTGCGTGGCGATGCGCGCCATTGGCACGTTGCAAACTTTGCTCACCAACGGCACGGTGCGCGAGGCGCGCGGGTTCGCCTCGATCACGTACACCCGGTCCTGGCAAATGGCGTATTGAATGTTCATCACGCCACAAACTTTCAGTTCGCGGCTGATGCGCAGCGTGTACTCTTCGATGGTTTTGATGTGCTGCGCGGAAAGCGTTACCGGCGGAATGGCGCAGGCCGAATCACCGGAATGAATGCCCGCCTGCTCGATATGTTCCATCACTGCGGGCACGAACGCATCCGTGCCGTCGGCCAGCGCGTCGGCTTCAGCTTCGATGGCATTGTCGAGAAAACGATCAATGAGAATGGGGCGGTCCGGGGAAAGATCCACGGCTTTGTTGACGTATTCCTTTAACATTTCCTCATCGTGAACCACTTCCATGCCGCGACCACCCAGCACGAATGATGGTCGCACCATCACGGGGTAACCGATCTTGGCGGCAATTTGCCGGGCTTCAGCAAAACTGCTGGCCATGCCGGATTCAGGCATGGGAATGTTCATCCGCTCCATCATCTGCCGGAAACGATCGCGGTCCTCGGCCAGATCAATTACGTCGGGTATTGTCCCGAGCACTTTGACTCCGGCGGCCTCGAGTTCCTTGGCGATATTGAGCGGGGTTTGCCCGCCAAACTGCACCACCACGCCTTCGGGCTTTTCCTTCTCGTAAATCGCGAGCACATCCTCGACGGTCAGCGGCTCGAAATAAAGTTTGTCGGACGTGTCGTAATCGGTGGAAACCGTTTCCGGATTGCAGTTCACCATGATGGTTTCGTAACCAGCTTCGCGCAGCGCGAACGCGGCGTGAACGCAGCAGTAATCAAACTCGATGCCCTGCCCGATGCGGTTCGGGCCACCCCCCAGTACCATGACTTTTTTACGCGCGCTGACGGGCGCTTGATCCGGGCGATTGTAAGTCGAGTAGTAATAGCAGGTGCCCGTCGCCGCGCCACTCACCGGCAGTGCGTCCCAGGCTGCCACCACGCCGAGTTTCTTGCGGCGTTCGCGAATCTGCGCCTCGGGCACCCCGAGAATCTTGCTCAAGTATTTGTCCGCGAACCCATCCCGCTTGGCCTGAACCAACAAATCATCCGGCAAGGTCTGGCCTTTGAATTGCAGCAGCTTTTCCTCCAGCTCAACCAGTTCCTTCATCTGCTCGATGAACCACGGTTTGATGGCGGTTTTGGCGTGCAGTTCGGCCACGGTCGCACCCTTGCGCAACGCTTCATACATGATCCACTGTCGCTCGCTGGAGGCTTCGTTGAGCAGCGTCATCAACTCCGACAGGGAGCGGCGGTTGAAATCCCGGGCAAAGCCCAGACCGTGCCGTCCATTTTCCAACGAACGAATGGCCTTTTGAAACGCCTCCTTGTAGGTCTTGCCGATGCTCATCACTTCGCCGACCGCGCGCATTTGCGTGCCGAGCTTGTCCACGGAGCCTTTGAACTTCTCGAACGCCCAACGCGCGAATTTCACGACCACGTAATCGCCGGAAGGCGTGTACTTCTCCAACGTACCGTCGCGCCAATACGGGATTTCATCCAACGTCATGCCCGTCGCGAGTTTGGCGGACACGAGCGCGATCGGAAATCCGGTGGCTTTTGAAGCCAACGCCGAAGAGCGGGAGGTGCGGGGATTGATTTCGATGATGACGACGCGCCCGGTCTTGGGGTCATGGGCAAACTGAGTATTCGTGCCGCCAATGACGCCGATGGATTCAACGATGCGGTAGGCGTAATCCTGCAACTTGGCTTGCAACTTCGGATCAATCGTCAGCATCGGCGCGACGCAATACGAATCGCCGGTATGCACACCCATCGCATCCACGTTCTCGATGAAGCAAACCGTAATCATCTGGTTTTTGGCATCGCGAACGACCTCCAATTCCAGTTCCTCCCAACCCAGCACCGATTCCTCGACGAGCACCTGCCCCACCATGCTGGCGGCCAGACCGCGGCTGACCACGGTGCGCAATTCCTCGACGTTATAGACCAATCCGCCGCCCGTGCCGCCCATCGTGTAAGCGGGGCGAATCACCACGGGATAGCCCAGGTCCGTCGCGACTTTTTCCGCCTCCTCGACCGTGAATGCCGGAGCGCTCTGGGGCAGGTCAATACCCAGGCGTTTCATGGTTTCCTTGAACACGATCCGGTCTTCGCCCTTCTCGATTGCGTCCAAATCCACGCCAATGATTTGAACGCCGTACTTGGCGAGCACCCCGGCCTTGGCGAGTTGCGAGGATAAATTCAATCCCGTTTGTCCACCCAGATTCGGGAGCAACGCATCCGGTCGTTCCTTCTCAATGATCTCCGTAAGTGACGGAATGGTAAGCGGCTCAATATACGTGATGTCCGCCGTGTCCGGATCGGTCATGATCGTGGCCGGATTGGAATTCACGAGCACGATTTGGTACCCCAGGGCGCGCAAGGCTTTGCAAGCTTGCGTGCCGGAGTAGTCGAATTCGCAGGCCTGGCCAATGATGATCGGACCCGACCCGATGATGAGAACTTTCTTGATGTCGTTGCGTCGAGACATGGCGGGTATTTTGATCGAGTGGCGCGCGTTTGTGAAATTCATTTTTCCTGGTAGCAATCAGTTTGCGACTTGACTCTCAACTCTTCAGCGCAGGTGGGGCTGGATCCGATCCATTTTTCTCGTTGCGAGAAATACTGACGTGCGATCCAGCCCGGCCAATTCAAGATCCAATCAAACCAGACCCTGTTCAAGCATGGCGTCGGCGACCTTCACAAACCCGGCGATGTTGGCCCCGACCACGTAATTATTCGGCACGCCATATTCCTCGGCTGTACGCCGCACGTTCTGGTGAATAGTGATCATGATCTCGTGCAACTTCTGATCCACTTCCGCGCGCGACCAGGCGAGCCGAATGGAATTCTGGGCCATCTCGAGACCCGAGGTGGCCACGCCGCCGGCGTTGGCGGCTTTGCCCGGCCCGTAGAGAATTTTTTTGGCCAGAAACCGATGCACAGCTTCGGGTTCGGAAGGCATGTTCGCCGCTTCGGAGACCAGACCGCACCCGTTGTCGAGCAACGTCTTGGCGTCGCCGCCATTGATTTCGTTTTGCGTGGCGCAAGGAAACGCGCAATCACAAGGCACCACCCAGGGGCGTTGCCCGGCGTGATAGCTGACGCCAAAGTGTTCGGCGTATTCCTTCATGCGTCCGCGCCGATTATTTTTGAGGTCCATGATCCACGCCAGCTTCTCGAGATTAATGCCATTGGGATCGTGAATGAACCCGTCCGAGTCGGACATCGTCACCGGTTTGGCGCCAACCTGAATCAATTTTTCGACCGTGAATTGCGCGGCATTGCCCGAACCGGACACGGTGCAGATTTTTCCATCAATGGTTTCGTTGCGCGCCTTCAACATCTCCTGCGCGAAATAAACCGCGCCGTACCCGGTGGCTTCCGAGCGAATGAGCGAACCGCCCCATTTGATCCCCTTGCCCGTCAGCACGCCGGTAAATTCATTCGAGAGCCGCTTGTAGTAACCAAACAAATAACCGATCTCCCGCCCGCCCACGCCGATGTCACCCGCCGGCACGTCCGTATCCGCGCCGATATGCCGCCACAGTTCCGTCATGAACGACTGACAAAAGTGCAACACCTCATTGTCGGACCGACCGTGTGGATCGAAATCCGCCCCCCCTTTCGCGCCGCCCATCGGCAGCGTGGTGAGCGAGTTTTTGAAGATCTGCTCGAAGCCGAGAAATTTCAGAATACTGGAGTTGACCGAACGATGGAAACGCAAGCCACCCTTGTACGGTCCGAGCGCGTTGTTGAACTGAATGCGATAACCGCGATTCACCTGAAAGCGACCGCGATCATCCACCCAGGGCACGCGAAAGGTGATCTGGCGATCCGGTTCGCTGAGGGATTCCAAGATGCGCACATCCTGATATTTTTTGTGACGTTGCAGGGCGGGTTCGATGGATTCGAAGACTTCCGTGACGGCCTGGAGAAATTCCGGCTCGCTGGGATTACGGTGACGAACAGATTCGATGGTGTCATGGATCAATTGCATATCAATGGTAGTTGCTGATACTTGTTTCTATCAAGCAGCTCCAAGCTAGTCCCAGGCGCTCCAGTGTCCATAACTTTTCTAATAACTTATTATTTTTAGTATTGTGTTTTTCAATGTTAGCGAAGGCCGATTAAAACGCATTTCACGGGATTAAACGCACGGGTTACTTATCGGGTTTAGAGCCGATTAAATAAAGCCGTGGCCGCTTGATTTTTTCCTTTATAGCAGCGGGCCTTCCGACCTCAAGCCAAGCGTTGGGGTCAAACGGACGACTGCCCTGGGTTCGGGACGAGCACCGGCGCGACCGGTGATGTGGTCAACCGCCAGGTCGGTCCGGAGAATCGTTGGCAACGGAATAAAGTCCGAGGCGTTCCCGGAGCGCGGACGGTCTCCGTCCGCAGCGCGTGAACCGGAAGCTCGGCTTGCGGTTCAATCAACGCCTTCTGGTCTGGCGCCGCGCTGCGGGCGCGGGACCGCCCGCACTCCGCTCCCAGCGCCAGCGGCGCGGCATACGTGTGGAAACTCACTGGCAACAAATCACAAGCTCCATAGGAGCGGCAGGGGACTGCCGCAGTCCAAAACCTCGCGGACAGAATCGCCATTCCCCATCCGTCCCCCACCTTCATGGGGTTACACTCGTTCGATGCCACGGCTACAACTTTA